>NZ_CBFFRL010000033.1:0-32872 GCF_965644215.1 Phytobacter sp. V69 | reverse complement strand
ATGAGTAGCATTATTGGCAGAGCCAACTTATTGCTGACCACCTCCATAGGAGGTGGTGTTCATGCAAATATAAAAAATCCGGAAACGGGTGAGCATTTCCGGATTCTTACACAGCCACTGGATCGGTCAACCGCTCCTTAACTGATCGGCATTACAGCCTGGGTTGCCGTTTTGTTTTTTTACCTAGCGTTGTTCGTCCAGCTGTAACGCCACATACAGCAGCAGCCTGTCGTCAAAATTCCCCAGATCCAGCCCGGTAAGCTCAGAAATACGGTTCAGACGATATTCCAGCGTATTGCGGTGAATAAACAACGCCTTAGAGGTCGCCAGCGGCTGAACGTTATGGCGGAACCACGCGGAAAGCGTACGGCGCAGCAGACCATTATTGTCCATCGCTTTAAGCCGCTGCAGCGGGCGGGAAAGCTCATTGGCCTGCCAGCCACCGCGTAAACTATCGAGCAGAACCGGCAGCATCAAATCCTGATAGAAGTAGCTACGGCTTTCCGGCATGCGCTGTTTGCCCACCATCATGGTGGTGCGCGCAGTGCGGTAGGAGCGGGCGATGCTGCCCGGGCCGGTAAAGTAGTTACCCAGCGCCACGCGAAAACGCAGCTGACCGTTTTCTTTCATGCGCTGAATCAGTTGCTCAACGCGTTTACGATGATCTTCAGCATCCCAGCGGCCAAACTGGTTCAGCGCCGGTTTAAGTACCACCATCTCGGTCAGTGAGACAATCGCGATAAGGTTGTTACGCTCAGGCGTGGTCAGGGCATTTTGCAGTTGCTGGAGCTCAGCCATCGCGCTGTCCACACCCAGCTGTCCGCTGTCGACCTCCACCACGGCAACCACACGCGGCTGATTTAAATCGATACCCAGACGCTGCGCCCATTCGGTCAGCGCGGGTGTGTGCTCTTCGGCCTGAATCAGGTTCATAACCAGCTCTTCACGCAGACGGCTGTCCTGGGCCAGCAGGTGCATCAGGCGGGATTGTTCCAGCATCATTTCGGCGGTCATGCATACCAGCTCGCCGTATTTGCGCAACGACTCAGGCTCACCAGTCAGGCCGATAACGCCGACAATTTCCCCTTCCAGACGCAGCGGCAAGTTGATGCCCTGGCGGACACCATGCAGGTGGCGGGCAACGGCATCATCGATATCGACCACGCGACCCTGGGCCAGCACGAGCAACGCCCCTTCGTGCAATTCCCCAATTCGTTCGCGATCGCCACTACCAATGATGCGGCCACGTGCATCCATCACGTTAATGTTTGTATCGATGATACGCATCGTGCGCGCCACGATATCCTGTGCCATTTTAGTATCAAGATGCCAGCCAGCCATGTAACCCTCCCGTGAGCAGAGCACAAGCATATGGGAGAATATTACGGTGCGCACTGTGCAAATGCACAAACCAGGGGGCGGAAGTATGGAGTTGTGGAAGGCCTCACAAAATCTGAGGTGAGCACCCTCTTCTTCCGGGCGGAAAGAAGAGGGTTTATGCGGATTACTGCATCAGCAGATAGATTGAAGTATCACCACGTTGAATGTTTAACGCAAGGACAGAAGGCTTGCTGTCGATGATTTTGCGCAACTCGCCCAGGTTTTTAACCGGCTGCTGGTTCGCACCTACGATGATATCCCCTTTCTTGAGACCGATACGTGCGGCCGGCGTGTTGGCTTTCACCACGTTCACCACAACACCTTCTTCTTTGCCGTTGTTGCTCATCTCAGCGCCTTCAATGCCGCTGAAAATGTTGCCGGAATCAACCTGATTCTGGGTGCTCTGCTGCAGTTCGAGGCTCACGTTCACTGGTTTACCATCGCGTACCAGGCCCAGCTGTACTTTACTGCCGATAGGCATAGAACCGACTTCCGCACGCAGCGCAGCGAAGCTGCTGATCGGTTTACCATTCAGCGAAGTAATCACATCACCGGCTTTCACACCCGCTTTCGCGGCCGCAGAGTTCGGCATTACCTGGCTGACGAAAGCACCGCGCTGGGCGTCGACTTTCATCGCTTTCGCCAGTTCAGAGTTCAGCTCGGTACCCATGATACCCAGCTCGCCACGACGAACCTGGCCATACTGCACCATCTGCGCCGTCAGGTTTTTCACCATATTACTTGGGATAGCAAAACCGATACCGATGTTGCCGCCGTCCGGGGCGAGGATTGCGGTGTTGATACCGATCAGCTCACCGTTCAGATTGACCAGCGCACCACCGGAGTTACCGCGGTTAATCGCCGCATCGGTCTGGATAAAGTTTTCGTAGTTTTCTGCATTCAGGCCGCTACGACCCAGTGCAGAAACGATACCCGAGGTCACGGTTTCGCCCAGACCAAACGGGTTCCCGATAGCAACGGTATAGTCACCGACGCGCAGGGCATCGGAGTCCGCCAGCTTGATAGCGGTCAGGTTTTTCGGATCCTGAATTTGCACCAGAGCGATATCAGAACGCGGGTCTTTGCCAACGATTTTGGCATCGAACTTACGGCCATCGCTCAGTTGTACTTTGATGGAAGTGGCGTTATCTACCACGTGGTTGTTGGTCACCACATAGCCTTTCGCTGCATCAATGATGACACCGGAACCCAGCGCCATAAATTTCTGCTGCTGAGCTTCACCGCCCTGGCCACCCTGTCCGCCCTGCGCACCACCGCCCTGGCAGAAAGGTGAACTCTGGAACGGGGAACCTTCCTGACAGAACGGTGAGTTATCACCGAAGAACTGCTGGAAATTACGCGGCATACGCGGCGTATTAACCGTCGTGCTGCCTTCTACGTTAATGCTGACAACGGATGGCATGACCTGCTCCAGCATGGGGGCCAGGCTTGGCATCTGCTGTGAAGTCGGTGCTGATGACGCAGTCTCAGCCGCCATCGCGGACACAGGGGACAGCGCCAGGCCTAAAGCCAACGCCATTGCACTCATTGCTAAAGTCGTTTTTTTCATGTCTCTCAATCTCTTTACTGGTAACGCAAACGGCTGTGTATGTATCACTCAGAGTCGCTTTATAGCGTGAAGTTCCGGGATTAAGTTTTTGGAAAAAGTAAAAATTTATTGTCCGTCTTTACAATTCCCAACCTATTATTCCACCGCCATCAGGCGGCGGTATTCATCCCATGCATATAAATCTGTCATTCCGCTGATATAGTCCTGGATTAACCGACAGCGGTGATAATATTCCATTATCGCGAAGTCGGATTCTTCCCGGGATAATTTGCTCACGGCGTCAACGTAGGCCAGGCGATGGCGCGTTGATAACTTCTGGAACAGGCGCGATTCAATCGGGAAACGTCGCACCCGCTCTTTTTCCACCAGCTCTGAAAAATCCACCAGTGATAATTGTAGCAATGGCCGATAAATCTCCAACAGCCCACTAATGACGCGGTATCCCTGCAGCTCCAGTTGCTCAACATCGGGATGACTGAACACCTCTTTAATGGCGACATTTTTATAAAGTTCAAGGAGCTGACTGTAATCGCTGTCATCCTCCAGTAGCGCGTGATTGAATTCTCCGCTGAATATTTGCGACAAGTTGTCAATAAATCGCTGCGCCGCATAAGGCACAAGTTTATTTAACGTATTGACACGTAAATACATAAAGAACTGATCTTCAGCGCTGCGGCTTAATGAATTTGCGCGGGATTTCTCCCAGGCATTTTCCACCACCTGCGAGAACAACGAACCTTTGCTGTGCTCACCCCAGGCGTCATACAAATGCTGGTAAAGCTGCTCGACCGTAAAAATGCGTTTTTCCACCGCATCTTCAAGGTCGGCAACGCAATAGGAGATGTCATCCGCCGCTTCCATTATCCAGGTCAATGGGAAGCGACTGTAAGTATCGAGATCAAGTTCTTTACGCAGCCGCGCAACATAAGCCTCTTCGGAAAAATAAAAACCCGGCTTTTTCATTAAATAGCTGTGGGTGGATGGCGGCGGACCGCTCCACCATGCGGGGCGTGTATATTTTAAGATGCACCCCACCTGCGCCCATGTCAGGTTCATACGCATCAGGGTATGGACCAGGCGAATCCCCTGCGCATTTCCTTCGAAATGACTGAGATCCTGACGGACCTTGCGCCGTAGCGCGTTCAGCGTGTCTTCTCCTTCCCGCAGACGCAGCGCCACAACCTCACAGCGATCGTCCGTCAGCGGCTGGCTGGCGGCGTCTTCCGGCACGAGGCGATGGCGGAACCAGTCGTTGATCGCCGCTTCGCCAAAATGACCAAAAGGCGGGTTGCCGATGTCGTGCATCAGGCACGCCATTTCAACGATGCTTTCAAACGGCCCCGTCAGTTCATCCAGCCCGTAGGTTTCAAGCAGACGCAGCTCTTTCAGGCGGCTTAACACCTCTTTGGCGATATAACGCCCGACCTGCTGTACTTCCAGTGAATGGGTCAGCCGCGTGCGCACCGCCGCGTTGCGCTCCAGAGGGAAGACCTGCGTCTTTTGTTGCAGACGGCGAATTGCCGCCGAGTTGATTATCCGCCCGCGATCGCTTTCAAAAATGCGCAGGATTTCGCGCTCAGTTTTCACGCCCAGCGGCGAGCGATAGCGACGATGCCAGTTTATTTTTTTGCGAAAATCGATCTCAGCCATTTCCTCTCCTGTCAGCGAGGCGTCACGGGATATCATGCAATTGTGTATGCCATGATAGACTATGCCCTGAAAACGTTACCCTGTCTTATCACATTAGCGAGTATCTCCATGAAAATTGGCATTATTGGTGCAATGGAAGAAGAAGTTACGCTGCTGCGTGACAAAATCGAAAGTCGTCAGACGCTGACCATTGGCGGCTGTGAAATTTACACCGGTACGCTGAATGGTACAGAAATCGCCCTGCTGAAATCTGGCATCGGCAAAGTGGCTGCGGCAATGGGCGCAACCCTGCTGCTGGAACGCTGCAAGCCGGATGTGATTATCAATACAGGTTCCGCTGGCGGTCTGGCGTCAACCCTGAAAGTCGGCGATATCGTGGTTTCTGATGAAGCACGCTACCACGATGCGGACGTCACCGCCTTTGGCTATGAGTTCGGTCAGTTGCCGGGCTGCCCGGCGGGCTTTAAAGCCGATGAAAAACTGATTACCGCGGCAGAAAGCTGCATTAAACAGCTCAATCTGAATGCCGTGCGCGGCCTGATTGTCAGCGGCGATGCCTTTATTAACGGTTCCGTGGGCCTGGCCAAAATTCGCCACAACTTCCCGCAGGCCGTGGCCGTTGAAATGGAAGCAACCGCCATTGCGCATGTCTGCCATAACTTCGGCGTGCCATTTGTAGTCGTGCGCGCCATCTCCGACGTTGCCGACCAGCAATCCCACCTGAGCTTTGATGAGTTTCTGGTGGTTGCCGCGAAACAGTCCAGCCTGATGGTTGAGACCCTGGTGCAGAGCCTGGCTCGTGGCTAAACATCTGTTCAGGGCGCTGGCCGCCCTGCTTATTTTTGCTTCGGCGTGGCTTAACGCCGCGCCGCGCGTGATCTCCCTCTCCCCCGCCAATACCGAAATGGCCTTTGCCGCTGGTATCACTCCCGTTGGCGTCAGCAGCTATTCAGACTTCCCCCCTGAGGCGGAAAAAATCGAGCAGGTCGCCACCTGGCAAGGAATGAACATTGAGCGGATTGTGGCGTTAAAGCCCGACGTGGTCCTCGCCTGGCGCGGTGGCAATGCGGAACGTCAGGTCGATCAGTTAGAGCGGCTGGGCATCAAAGTGATGTGGCTGGATGCAGTTACCATCGAACAGGTGGCTGAATCTTTAGCCCAGCTTGCACAATACAGCCCGCATCCAGAACAGGCACAGCAGGCATCAGCCGAGCTGCTTGCCCAGTACCACGCGCTGAAAAAACAGTACGCCGGACAGGCAAAAAAACGCGTGTTTCTGCAGTTTGGTGGTGAACCGCTTTTCACCAGCGGTAAAGGATCGCTGCAAAACGAAGTGCTGGAACTGTGCGGTGGGGAAAATATTTTTGCTGCAAGCCGGGTTCCCTGGCCGCAGGTGAGCCGTGAACAAGTGCTGGCGCGCGAACCCCATGCTATCGTGGTAGCAGGAGATGCGAGTGAAATTCCCAAAATTGAACAATTCTGGCACAAACAGCTCGATATTCCGGTCATTCCGCTAACTGTTGACTGGTTTGAACGCGCGGGCCCGCGTATTATCCTCGCCGCTCAACAACTCTGCCCTGCCCTGGCGCAGGTGAAATAACCGGGGATTGAACCATGCTTGTCTACTGGCTGGATATTGTCGGTACCGCTGTTTTTGCCATCTCAGGTGTGCTGCTTGCCGGAAAACTCCGGATGGACCCTTTTGGCGTGCTGGTGCTGGGTGTGGTGACCGCCGTCGGTGGCGGCACGATCCGCGATATGGCGCTCGCCCACGGCCCGGTGTTCTGGGTTAAAGATCCGACCGACCTGGTGGTGGCTATGGTCACCTGTATGCTGACGATTTTGCTGGTTCGCCAGCCACGCCGCCTACCGAAATGGGTACTGCCGGTGCTGGATGCCGTGGGCCTCGCGGTGTTTGTCGGTATTGGGGTAAACAAAGCGTTTATGGCCGGTACCGGTCCATTGGTCGCCACGGGAATGGGCGTGCTGACCGGGGTTGGCGGCGGGATTATTCGTGATGTGCTGGCGCGCGAAGTGCCGATGATCCTGCGAACCGAAATCTATGCCACCGCCTGTATCGTTGGCGGCATTGTGCATTCAACAGCGACTTACGCGTTCGATGTGCCGCTGGAAACCGCCGCAATGATCGGGATGGTGGTCACGCTGGGAATTCGCCTTGCCGCCATACGCTGGCATCTCAAACTGCCGACATTTGCATTGGATGAGAATGGCAGATAGCAAAAAGCCGTGTCAGTGACACGGCTTTTTTGTGGCATCCGAACAGGAATCAGATGCTGAATGAGGATCCGCAACCGCAGGTGCTTGTCGCGTTTGGGTTCGTCACCACAAAGCGGGAACCTTCCAGACCTTCGGTGTAATCCACCGAACCGCCCACCAGATATTGCAGGCTCATCGGGTCAACCACAAGGCCTACGCCTTGCTTCTCAATGGTCATGTCGCCATCGTTGATCTGGTCGTCAAACGTGAAGCCATACTGGAAGCCGCTGCAACCGCCGCCGGTAATGTAGACACGCAGTTTCAGGTTCGGATTATCTTCATCCGCAATCAGGTTTTTTACTTTACTGGCTGCTGCGTCGGTAAACTGCAGCGGCAGCGCTACGTCATCACTCATTTTTTGCTCCCATTCATACTGCGATCTGGGCAAATAATAACCCGATCATTTTGGCTATTATCTATTACCCTGGTTATTCCTTCAAGTATTCTCCCCCCAGGGTGAGTATCCTTTCCGTGCGCAACACTTTTATCCTGTTCCAGGAATCCCTTAGAATAAGCCTTATTGTTTTTAACAAACCAGGAACGATTTCATGAGTAAGTCAGAAAACCTCTACAGCGCTGCACGTGAACTTATCCCCGGCGGCGTTAACTCGCCGGTACGCGCCTTCACCGGCGTTGGAGGCACACCGCTATTCATTGAGCAAGCTGACGGCGCTTATCTCTACGACGCCGACGGCAAAGCCTATATTGATTACGTCGGCTCCTGGGGTCCAATGGTGCTGGGCCACAACCATCCGACAATCCGCAATGCGGTGATTGAAGCCGCGCAGCGCGGCCTGAGCTTTGGCGCGCCGACCGAGATGGAAGTAAAAATGGCCGAGCTGGTAACGCAGTTGGTGCCGACCATGGATATGGTGCGTATGGTGAACTCGGGTACCGAAGCCACCATGAGTGCAATTCGTCTCGCACGCGGTTTTACCGGGCGCGACAAAATCATCAAATTTGAAGGCTGCTACCACGGCCACGCGGACTGCCTGCTGGTCAAAGCTGGCTCCGGCGCGCTGACGCTGGGTCAACCGAACTCTCCGGGCGTGCCTGCCGATTTCGCCAAACATACCCTGACCTGTACCTATAACGATCTGTCGAGTGTTCGCGAAGCCTTCGAGCAATATCCGCAGGAAATCGCCTGTATCATCGTTGAGCCGGTCGCCGGCAACATGAACTGCATTCCGCCGAAAGAGGGCTTCCTGCAGGGCCTGCGCGCGCTCTGTGATGAGTTCGGCGCACTGCTGATTATCGATGAAGTGATGACCGGCTTCCGCGTCGCACTGGCGGGTGCACAGTCTTATTATGACGTTACGCCGGACCTGACTTGTCTTGGCAAAATCATCGGCGGAGGGATGCCGGTTGGCGCCTTTGGTGGCCGCCGCGACATCATGGAAGCCCTTGCGCCGACTGGCCCGGTCTACCAGGCGGGTACGCTTTCCGGCAACCCGATAGCGATGGCTGCGGGCTACGCCTGCCTGACCGAAGTGTCACAGGTCGGCGTGCATGAAACCCTCAATGATCTGACGGCATCGCTGGCGGATGGTCTTCTTGAGGCCGCACGCGACGAGGGTATTCCGCTGGTGGTAAACCATGTTGGCGGGATGTTCGGTCTGTTCTTTACCGATGCGCCGGAAGTCACCTGCTATCAGGATGTGGTGGCATGCGATGTGGAACGCTTTAAGCGCTTCTTCCACCTGATGCTTGAAGAGGGCGTCTATTTTGCGCCGTCGGCTTTTGAAGCAGGCTTTATGTCTGTCGCGCACAGCGAAGACGATATCCGCAATACGGTTGATGCCGCACGCCGCGTGTTCGCGAAGCTGTAAATCGCTGATAACACAGGTGTCACCTTGCGTGACACCTGTGCGGGCTGACGCCCTCTCCCACGGGGAGAGGGCGAAAAATTATCGACTCTGCTTTCTCAGAATCGTACCCCGGATAAGGTGCTTGCGCCGCCATCCGGGACGTTCCCCGGTGAGTCTTCCGATTACCGACTCTGCTTTCTCAGCAAATAGATAAAATACGGCGCACCGATAAAGGTCGACAGCAGCCCCGCCGGCACCTGGTAGGGGAACATCATCATTCGCCCGCACCAGTCGGCAAACACCAGCAGCAAGCCACCAACCAGCGCAGACATCACGATATGCGGCATGGTACGGCGAAAGCCCATCATACGCGCGATATGCGGTGCCATCAGGCCGATAAAACTCAGCGGACCAATGGTCATTGTCGCGGTTGCCGTTAACGCCGCCGCCAGCAGCAACAGCCCAATACGTGATGTAGTCAGCGCCATCCCCACCGAGCGCGCCGTATCACCGCCCAGCGGCAATACCGTCAGCCAACGGCGGCACAGCGGCACCAGCGCCAACAACACAACCATCATCAGGCCCGTGCGAATGACCTGCTCAAAGGTCGCGTGGTAAGTTGAACCAGAGATCCAGGTCAGGATCTCCGCCATACGCGGATCGCCGCTCGCCTGCAGCATCATCAGCAGCATGGTAAATGCGGTGCTGAGTGCCATCCCGGCCAGCAGCATACGGTGCGGCGAAAAACCGCCGCGCCCGGCGGCGATCAGAATGATCAGCAGGGTAATGGCCGCACCCAGACTCCCGGCAGGCATCAGCCAGCCAAAGGCATTTCCCGGCACAAAGAACAGCATGACCACCACGCCGAAGGCCGCTCCGGAGCTGATCCCCAGCACTTCCGGGCTGGCCATTGGGTTACCCGTCAGACGCTGAATAATACACCCGGCCACCGCCAGCATGATCCCGGCGGTCAGCGCGGCGATAATACGCGGCATACGCCACGGCATCAGCTCATCGAGCATCGTACCGCTAATCCAGCGCCAGCCTTCTGCGTCGCGTCCAAACGCGAGTGCCACCAGCACGCCCAGCAGCAATACAACCAGCCCGGCGAGCGCAAACCACTGCACGTTCTGCCGCTCCGTGGGAACATGGTCCCCGACATCCATCGAGGGGGCGCTCATGCTGCGTAAACGCGGCAGCAGCCACAGCAGCAGCGGTGCGCCAATCAGCGCCGTCACGGACCCCGTCGAGACTTCCATCCACACGCGGGCAAGCCACAGGATGAGCTGGTCAGATAGCCAAAGGATCAGAGCGCCAATCAGCGGTGCCAGCATCAGGCGCGCCAGCAAACGCCGCGCCCCGAGCATTTTCGCCAGCAGCGGCGCAAACAGGCCGATAAACCCGATAATCCCGACCGCATTGACCAGCAATGCGCTGAGCACAATCGCCAGTGTGAGCGCCGCCAGACGCGCCATCGATAACGCAAGGCCGAGGTTACGGGCAACGCCATCATCCAGCCCCATCAGCGTTAACGGGCGCAGCAACAGCAGGGTCAGTACCACGCCGCCGATCAACTGCGGCCACAGGTGCTGCACGCCGCTCCAGTCGGTCTGAGTAAGCGTACCGGTACTCCAGAGGAACATGCTTTGCAACTCATCGTGGTGGAAAATCACCAACAGCTGATTCACCGCGCCGCAATACAGACTGACCACCAGGCCTGCCAGAATCAGTGTCACCGGCGAGAGCCGTTTGCCCCAGGCCACGCCAAACACCAGCGCCCCAACCACACAGGCCCCGGCCAGAGCGGCAAACTGTGTCGTCAATGCACCCGGCAACGCCCAGAGCGTGGTAACCGTAATACCTAACTGCGCGCCGGTAGAAACCCCGAGTGTCGTCGGCTCTGCCAGCGGGTTACGTAACACCTGCTGGAACAGCACGCCCACCAGCCCTAGTCCGGCCCCGACCAGCAGCGAAATCACCAGTCGTGGCAGCAGGCTGTAGTGGAACAGCATCTGTTCAATGACATCGACGCTGGGCGCAAAGAACGCCTGTCCCCACTGAGCGCGAGGCAGCGCGGCATTGAAATTCATCCAGGTTAGCCACGCCCCGGCGATAAATAACACCGCCAGCAAGATGACCGGCAGCAACGCAATCTTTCTTCTCATGCTTTGCCCCCGAGTGCGTTATCCAGCACGCGCACAAAGTGCATTGCGGAGAGGGTCGCGCCATAGAACCAGACGGCAGGCACGCGCTGGAATCGGCCTGAGCGTACAAACGGCATCGCCTGCCACAGCGGGGTCGCCATCAATTTACGCATCTCTGCCTCATTGCCATGGTCGAAGCACAGAACGTCGACGTCTTTATACATCGCCAGGCGGTCAATCCCCACGGCGGTACTGCCCCAGAAGGTGGTTTCCCCCTGCCAGGCATTACGAATACCAAACTCATCCAGCACTTCCTGGAACAGACAGTTCTGGCTAAAGACCAGCATGTGGCGCGCATCCAGTAACGTCATCAGCAGCAGCGGGCGTTCGCCACGCTGTTTGAAGTGCGGTTTTCTGTCGTCAATAAAGCTGTCGAACGTATCCAGATGCGCTTTTGCCGCCGCTTCCATATGGAACAGCTGCGCCATCTCGTTGAGGGATTTCCGTGCCGTCGCCAGCGGTTTCTTACCGTCGCTAAAGCTAAACCCCTGCCCCGGCGCGATTTTCGCCAGCACATCGGGTGAAGGGCCGTACCCGGCAGACCAGACAAGGAACGAGGGTTTCATCTGCGTCAGCAGTTCAAGATTGGGCTCCGTACGCAGCCCAACGTCAATCACCCCGGCGGGGAGCGCAGGCTCATTAACCCACAGGTTGTAATTGGGAATATCGGCAATGCCGTAAGGTTTGATCCCCAGCGCCAGCAGCAGTTCCACCGGCAGCCACTCCAGCCCAACAATGCGCTGTGTGTCGATCTCTGCGGACTGGGCGCTGCGCATCTGCCACAGCAAAGGGGAAAGTGCCATCATCGTCAACAGACGACGACGGCTAATCAGATTCAAGCCATCCATCAATAGACAAAGCTCACCGGGGCAGCGCCTGACGGGTGAGGAAGAATGCCCATCGGGATACCATAAATTTGTTCGAGAGTATCCGCACGCATCAGTGCGTCCGGCGTACCCTGGGCAATCATTTCGCCGCCGCGTAAGGCGACCAGATAATCGCAATAGCGTGCCGCCATATTGATATCGTGCAGCACGGCAATCACCGTCAGCCCGCGCTGCTGGCTTAAACGATGCACCAGCGCCAGCACGTCCACCTGATGAGCGATATCCAGTGCGGAAGTCGGCTCATCGAGCAGCAGACAACGGCTATCCTGCGCCACCAGCATGGCAATCCATGCACGCTGACGTTCACCGCCGGACAGGCTATCAACCAGACGGTGCGTCAGCGGTTTGAGTCCAACCAGCGTAATCGCTTCTTCGACTTTCTCTCTGTCAGCCACACCAAACCGGCCCAACGCGCCATGCCACGGATATCGACCAATCGCCACCAGTTCACGTACCGTCATCCCTTCCGCCTGCGGCAACTGTTGCGGCAGATAGGCCACCTTACGGGCAAAGGATTTACTGTTCCAGCTTGCCAGCGGTTGCCCGTCGAGCAGGACATCTCCATCCGAAGGCGGCTGATGACGCCCCAGCATTTTCAGCAGCGTGGATTTACCTGAACCGTTATGTCCGATAAGACCAGTGACTTTGCCGACCGGAAAGGTCAAAGAAAGGGGATACAGCAGCGTACGACCAGGCACACTGAAGGTAACGTCGGTGAGTTGAAACGTGGTATCGGGAAGCGCTTTGTTTTCCTGCATGAGTGCCAACTTTTAAGAGGGCACGGCGAACCGTGTCCGAAGAGAGATTAGAAGCGGAAGGTTGCTGTTGCCACCACCTGACGCTCAGCACCCCAGAAGCAGCCATAGGTATTAAAGCAGCTTGCGACGTACTCGCGGTCAAACAGGTTGTTTACGTGTACAGCCACGTTGGAACCCGCCAGACCTACACGTGCCAGGTCGTAACGCACCAGCGCATCAACCACGGTGTAGCTTCCCACTTTGAAGGAGTTCGCCGGGTCTCCCTGGCTGGTACCTGTGAAGCGAGCGCCGGTACCCAGCGTCAGACCAGAGAGCGCACCATCAAAGAAGGTGTAATCGGTTCATGCAGACGCCATGTGTTTAGGTACCTGGGCAGGCGTGTTGCCTTTGTAGTTGGTGTCGGTAGTGTACTCAGCCTCGGTGTAGGTATAAGAACCGACCACGTTGATGTTGGCTGACAGTGCCGCTTTCGCTTCCAATTCAACGCCGCGCGCGCGAATTTCACCGCCTTGAATGGACCAGAATGAACCAGGGGTCGGATCGGCCATCAGGTTGTTGGTTTTGGTCAACTGGTAAACAGCACCGGTCAGCACGATCGGACGATCTTTCGGTACGTATTTCACGCCGGCTTCATACTGCTTGCCTTTAGACGGGGCAAAAATTGCGCCGTCAGCACCCGTGGTGGATGCCGGTTCAAAGGATTCGCTATAGCTGAAGTACGGGGTAACACCGTTGTCGAACAGATAGTTAACACCACCACGCCATGTGAACTGCTTATCGTCGCGTGCAGGATGGGTACCATAGTCAGGGTTCAGGGAATCTTGCTTCGCCCAGTCGTAACGACCACCGAGGGTGACCAGTACTTTATCCCACTGCGCCTGATCCTGTGCATAGACACCGGTCTGTTTCTGTTTGACCAGCACACGGTAAGGACCGGAAGAGCCTGGATGTGAACTAAAGTCAAAATCACTGCGATCAAGGTTATAAATATCAGACGGCGCAACAGAACCCACATAGCCAAAATACGAGTCGATATCGTTACGCATGCGCATAAAGTCAACACCCGTCAGCAGGGTGTGATCGATAGCACCGGTAGCAAATTTGCTCTGCAACTGAGTATCCACCGTGAAGGTCTGCAGTTTTTCGCGGTCAATCACATACTGACGGGTCAGGTAATGACCCCAGTCTGACGGCGCAATGCTCGCGCAAGGGCTGGAATCAGGATCACTGCTATAGAGCTTATCCGAACACATGCCATAGCCATACACACTGTTTTGCGAGGTTTTGTTCTCTGCAAAGCGCAGGTTCTGACGCACGGTGAAGGTGTCGTTAAAGCCGTGTTCGAAGCTGTAGCCGACCATTTTCTGATTACGCGAGTAGGTGTTGTTCTCAGCACCCTCGTTGAAATCTCTGGAAAGGCGTTGGCCGTTCGGCAGCGGCTGAACCGTCCCCTCTTTTGGCAACCAGCCGTAATAACCGGTGTCCGGCTCGTTCTGGAAGTAAGAGAGGAAGGTGAAATTGGTTTTATCATCAGGACGCCAACTGAAAGACGGAGCGATGGTGTAGCGCTGCTCTTTTGCCCCTTCCTGCTGGGCGTTAGCGGAACGTGCCAGACCGGTCAAACGGTAGGAGTAAACACCGTTATCATCCAGCGCGTCGCTGAAATCAAAACCTGTTTGATACAGGTTATCGGTGCCCATTTTGAACTGGACTTCATACAGCGGCGTAGTGGTCGGACGTTTGCTGACCATGTTCAACAAACCACCCGGGCTGCTCTTACCGTACAGCACAGAAGCCGGGCCGCGCAGGATTTCGGCACGTTCGAGCATGTAAGGGTCAATCACCGCGTCGTTATAGAAGTTGCCCTGCATCTTCATACCGTCGAGGTAGTTGTTCTGGCTCTGCTGATCAGCAGCAAAACCACGAATGATCAGATAGTCATAGGTGTTGGATGCACCGCGCGTCCCCACGGCAACACCTGGGGTGTAACTCAGCGCTTCCTTGACGGACTTAGGCTGATGCAGAGCCATCTCTTCGCTGGTCACCACGGAGATAGACTGCGGGGTCTTCTCAATCGAGGTATCCGTTTTGGTTCCCGTTGCGGAGTGGCGCGCAGCAATCGTTGCGGCCGGGCCCCACGCATTTTCCTGCGGAGCAGTACTGTTGGTGGTAACGGTAATGGTTTCTTCGGGTTGGGTCGTTGCAGCCTGTGCATAGACAGACATGCCGCTAACCGCTGTGGCTACAACTACTGCGAGTTTACGCAGCGTAGTATTGACTGGCTGAGCAGTTTTTGGACGCGCCATTATATTTTCTCTGACAATGAGTGAATGATAACGTAAACGATAATTATTATTATGACCGCAGCATAATATGCGAAGCGCCGACCGCATAGCAAGCGCTAAGCGGCCCTGCACGGTGTGAGGGATTAATAAACAACCAGGTAAAAAGTATGGATTTAATAAGGGATTAAAAAGGATTTAAAACCACGTTAAAGGAATGTTTTAACCGGGTCTAAATGAAAAACCCCCAGTCAGGCGACCAGGGGTTTGAGGATTAATTACTGCCGAACATATCTTTAATCCAGCCTGCGACACCGTCGCTCTTCTCTTGCTGCTGTTGCGGCGGTTGTTGCTGAGGCTGCTGCTGCGGCTGGGTTGACTGATCGAACGGGTTACCCTGCTGCTGCGGCTGCACCGGACTTTGCTGGCACAGCGTTTCCGGCGAAGTGGTCCAGACCGGCAGCGAACGCGTACCGCCGCCACCGCACATAAAGTTGCCCATATCATCCACGCTCATGGTGGTGATATCTTCCGGCGGCGTCAGATCCAGCGGAATCGGCGACTGGTTTGCCAAATAGCGCTGATAGATAGCCATCGCCCCGCTCGCACCGTACAGCTTGGTCGGCTGGTTATTATCACGCCCTACCCAGGTAATGGTCACTTCACGTCCGTCAATCCCGGCAAACCAGGTATCGACGTTGTTGTTGGTGGTCCCGGTTTTCCCGGCCAGATGCAGCCCCGGATACTTCGCACCAAGCTGGCGACCCGTACCGCGCTGAATAACCTGCTGCATGGTCCACAGCGTCAGGTAAGCCGCTTGCGCAGGCACCGCACGTTCAGACTGCGGGAAGCTCTGATAGAGCACCGTGCCGTCCTCTGCAATCACCGAACGCAGCGCAGACAGCGTTGCACGGTTACCGCCGCTGGCGATGGTCTGGAACGCCTGCGCCACTTCAATCGGCGTCAGGTTCAGCGCACCGAGCAGCATGGACGGGTTCGCCGTCAACTGGTCTTTCGGCGCCCCCAGTTTCAGCCAGGTATTGGTGACCGCAGGCAGGCCCATCGCCATCCCGAGGTTAACCGTCGGCACGTTCATGGAGCGCGTTAACGCATCCACCAGCATCACCTGGCCGCTAAAGCGGTGGTCATCGTTCTGCGGTGCCCACGTCTGGCCATTGGACAGACGCAGCGAAATCGGCGCATCGGCAATGGAAGTGTTCAGACGGAACTTATCCGGCTGGCTCAGCGCCGTCAGATAGGTCGCCGGTTTTGCCAGCGAGCCGATAGAACGGCGCGCCTGCATCGCACGGTTATAGCCCGCAAACTGGGGCGTTGCTCCGCCGACCATCGCCCGCACTTCACCACTGAAACGGTCGACAACCACCATCGCAGTTTCCAGATCGTCCAGTTTGCGCTGCTTGATCAACGCCGGAATACCTTCCACCGCCGCTTTTTCCGCTGCATCCTGCGCAACCGAATCAAAGGTGGTGAAAATCTTCACGCCGGAGAGATCTTTTACTTTATCGCCGAGTTTCGCCTGCAGCTCCTGACGGACCATCTGCATAAACGCAGGCTGCGGCGAAATCACGCCGCCGCGCGGCTGTACGCCCAGCGGACGGGCGCTGAGCATGTCGTACAGCTCCTGGTCAATCACCTTCTGCTCTTGCATCAGGCGCAGAACCAGGTTGCGTCGCTCCAGAGCCAGTTTAGGGTTACGCCATGGGTTGTAGATTGACGCCCCTTTCACCATCCCTACCAGCATCGCCTGCTGGTCAAGGCTCAGCTCTTCCACCGGGCGGCCAAAGTAGTAAAGGCTTGCCAGCGGGAAACCACGGATTTCGTTATCACCGCTCTGACCGAGGTAAACCTCGTTCATGTACAGTTCTAGGATACGATCCTTGCTGTAACGGGCATCCACAATCAGCGCCATGTAGGCTTCGTTAGCCTTACGCCAGTAGGAACGCTCGCTGCTCAGGAACAGGTTTTTCACCAGTTGCTGGGTCAGCGTACTCGCCCCCTGCACCGTACGTCCGGCGGTCAGGTTTGCCAGCACCGCACGCCCAATCGAGTAGAAGCTGATGCCGTCATGCTCGTAGAAATGGCGGTCTTCGGTGGCGATAAGCGTATCGATCAGCAGATCCGGGAAACCACTGCGCGGCACAAACAGACGCTGCTCGCCGTTTGGCGAAGACATCATGGTGATAAGGCGCGGATCGAGACGGAAGAAACCGAACTGACGGTTGCTGTCCATGTTCTCAATGCTATCGAGTCGATCGCCATCAAACGTCAAACGCGCGCGGACCTGCCCCTCTTTGCTGTCGGGGAAGTCAAACGGGCGGCGGATCATCTCAATGCTTTTCGCCTGCACGGTAAACTCGCCGGGACGCGTCATCTTCGTCACCTGGCGGTACTGCGTGGCTTCCAGCAGTTTGATCATCTCGTTTTTACTGACGGGCATATCCGGCTCAAGATTGACCATGCGGCCATACACGGCAGCCGGCAGTTGCCACACTTTGCCGTCGATACGACTGCGGATCTTCTGATCCAGATACACGCCATAAATGGCGAGCAGCACCGCACCTACGATACAAATTTTGACCAGCAGCCAGAACCAACGGCGTTTACCGCGAGGCTTGCCGCTTTTGCCTTTCCCTTTACGTGGCGCTGGCTCTTGCTCATCGCCATCGTCATCTTCGTAGTCGTCTTCCTCTTCTCTGACTCGACGACGACTCACTTTTTCTTTTGCCGGACGTGAAGGTCTACTCTTACGTCCAATTGGCTCGCGGTCATTCCCCGCCATGCTCTCTCTCCGCAACGTTCAGGCGCAAGGGCCTGATTCTCAGCTCTTCTACCTCCAGGCAGAAGAAGAAATCTCTCAAAAACCAATAGTCTTTTCACCCTCTCCCTGTGGGAGAGGACCGGGGTGAGGGCATCAGGCCGCACTCCCCCCTCAACTACGAATACTTTTTCGTGCGCCGCGTCGGCGCGGTATTCGCCGGATCGTCCGGCCAGACATGTTTGGGATATCGCCCCTTCATCTCTTTTTGCACTTCACGGTACGCCCCCTGCCAGAACGCGGCTAAATCGCGCGTAATTTGCAGCGGACGCTGGGCCGGTGAAAGCAGTTCCAGCACCAGCGCAATGCGCCCCTGAGCGATAGCAGGCGTCGTGGCCTCACCAAACATCTCCTGCATACGCACCGCCAGCGCGGGCGGATTATCCTCATGATAGCGAATCGCGATCCGGCTTCCCGTCGGCACAGTGTAATGCCCAGGCAGTTCACTATCCAGACGTTGACGCAAAGGCCAGGGTAAGAAAGCCTTTAACGCGTCGCCCACATCCAGCGCTTTCAGCGCACGCAGCGAGTGCACGCCGCCCATTTGCGGTAACAGCCAGCTTTCCAGAGAAGCAAGCAGTGAGGCGTCATCCACCGCAGGCCAGGCCTCTTCCGGCAACCATTTCGCCGCACAGTGTAACCGCAGACGTAACTGTTTTGCCTCCGGCGTCCAGTTAAGAACCTCCAGCCCTTTGTCACGAATGCCGTTGAGCATCGCCTGGTGCAGTTCCTCTTCCGGAAGCTTCGCCAGCGGCTGAACCTTCACCGTCAGTTGGCCAATCCGGCTACGACGAAACGCCTTTAACGTTCCCTGTGCTTCATCCCATTCCACAGAGTCAGACGGCTGAACGATGTGCGGACATGCCGCTATTAGCCGATCGATATCCAGCGGCAGCGCCAGCAAAATGCGGGCGTCCGGCGACTGGCTCCCCTGCAACAGCAGAGGCGCGAGCAGCCATTCATGGCGATTGAGGGCGTCATCCGCATCCAGCATTGCGCCCATGCCGTTTGCCAGCTGATAGCGCCCATCCTGGCCGCGCCTGCGCGCTATACGGTCGGCAAAGGCGCTGGCAAGCAACGGGGCCAGCGTATCGCTATCGGGCTCACCTTCCGCGCTCTTCAACCGGCGAGTCAACTGCCTGGCACGTTGCTGCCACTGAGGCTGATTCCGGGAAAAAGCGGAACTCAAATCGCTGTTGCCGCCGCGCGGTGGCTCTTCAAGAATGGCAGCGAGCTTCGCCGCCGTTGCCACTTCATCGGCACCGCTGGCGCTTGCCAACATTGCTGCCAGCCGCGGATCATTACCCAGCGAGGCCATTTTTTGCCCGAATGGCGACAGACGATCGCCCTCCAGCGCAAGCAGTTGCGTCAACAGTCGCTTCGCTGCCGCAAGGTTAGTCGCCGGAGGTAAATCCAGCCAGTTAAGCTGCGCCGGATCCTGGCATCCCCACTGTAATAACTCCATCAACAGGCCAGACAAATCACTTTGTAAGATTTCCGGTTCGCTCTGCGCCGCCGCCCGTTCGGCCTGTTCTTTACCGATCAGGTGCAGGCAGATACCCGGTTCAAGACGCCCGGCGCGCCCGGCTCGCTGCGTCATTGATGCCTGACTCACGCGCTGGGTGACAAGCCGCGTTAACCCTGTTCGCGAATCGAAACGGGCCACGCGTTCCTGGGCGCTGTCGACGACCAGGCGAATGCCCTCAATGGTCAGACTGGTTTCGGCGATATTGGTGGCCAGCACCACCTTGCGCTGCCCGGCAGGCGCAGGCAGTATCGCTTTGCGTTGTTCACTAAGCGGCAATGCGCCATACAGCGGGCAAAGCAGCACATCGCTGCCGACCCGGCTGAAGAGCTGCTCCTGCACGCGCTGTATTTCCCCGACGCCCGGCAAAAACAGCAGCAATGACCCCACTTGCGAACGCAGCAGGTCGGCCGTCGCCACCGCAACCGCCTCGTCAAAACGCTGATGGGTGCTTAATGCCTGATAGCGCCGCTCGACCGGGTGCATGCGCCCCTCGGAAACAATCAGCGGCGCATCCGGCAGCAGCGTCTGTAGACGGTTATTATCCAGGGTTGCCGACATCACCAGCAGCTTAAGGTCATCACGCAGCCCCTGCTGAACATCCAGCAACAGCGCCAGTGCCAGGTCGGCCTGCAGGCTACGTTCGTGAAATTCATCGAGGATCACCAGCCCAACGCCGCTGAGCTCGGGATCGTGCTGGATCATCCGGGTCAGGATCCCTTCGGTCACTACCTCCAGGCGCGTATTCGGCCCAACACAGGTTTGCGCTCTCATCCGGTAGCCGACGGTGTCGCCCGGCTGCTCATTCAGCAACTCCGCCAACCTTTGTGCCACATTGCGGGCAGCCAGCCTGCGCGGCTCAAGCAGTAAAATACGCCCGTCGATTCCGCCCTGTTGTAACAATTGCAGCGGCAGCCAGGTTGACTTCCCCGCACCTGTTGGAGCGGTCAGCAGTACCTGGGGAGCGCGTTGTAACGCGCTGAGGAGGTCGGGCAATACGGCGGCAACCGGCAGTGAGGACACACAAGGCTCCAGAGGATTCACATGGATAAGGACGGTGCCAATTGTACATGAAGTGCAGCGCTTTGGAGTGCCGAAGCATTTGCGGGCATCCGCCTGCCATTGTAGCATCGCGACAAATCCTAACTGAGTGCCTGCCATGTCTGAATCGAAAAGGTTGTTTTTCGCCATCGAATTGCCCGACGCCACCCGTCAGGACGTGGTGCGCTGGCGGGCAGAACATTTTCCGCAGGATGCCGGACGGCCGGTTGCCGCAGCAAACTTGCATCTGACGCTGGCGTTTTTGGGGGAAGTCAGTGCGGAAAAACAGCGGGCGCTGGAAACCCTGGCCGGACGCATTCGCCAGCCGGGCTTTACGCTACAACTGGATGACGCAGGTCAATGGTTACGCTCACGCGTCATCTGGCTTGGTCCTCGCCAGTCACCGCGTGGACTGCTGCAACTGGCGGATATGTTGCGCGCTCAGGCGGCCCGCAGTGGATGCTGGCAAAGCCCGACGCCGTTTCATTCCCATATCACCCTGCTGCGCGACGCCAGCCATGCGGTAACCATTCCGCCGCCGGGTTTTCACTGGGCTTTTCCTGTAACAGAGTTTGTTTTGTATGAATCGCAGTTTGCCGGAGGGCGCCTGCGTTACACGGCGTTAAACCGCTGGACGCTAAAAACATAAAAAAGGATACGTCATGGAATTTTCTCCGCCCCTCAAGTCCGCCACGCTCATTCAGCGCTATAAGCGGTTTCTTGCCGATGTGATTACGCCGGAAGGCGAAACGCTGACTATCCATTGCCCAAATACCGGCGCTATGACCGGTTGCGCAACGCCTGGCGATATGGTCTGGTATTCCACATCAGAAAATACTAAACGCAAATATCCACACACCTGGGAATTAACTCAAACTCAACAGGGCGCATTTATTTGCGTTAATACGCTTCGCGCTAATACGTTAACGAAGGAAGCGATCCAGCAAAACCGCCTGCCTGAGCTGCTGGGTTACAGCGCACTGAAAAGTGAAGTGAAATATGGTGCCGAAGGCAGCAGAATTGATTTCCTGTTACAGGCGGATGGCCGCCGCAACTGCTATATTGAAGTTAAATCAGTAACGCTCGCAGAGCGGGAATACGGATTTTTCCCTGATGCAGTTACGCTACGCGGACAAAAACATCTGCGTGAGTTAATGAGCGTAGCGGCCAGCGGCGACCGCGCCGTAATACTGTTTACCGTGCTGCATTCAGCCGTTGAACATTTTTCTCCAGCGCGCCATATTGATGAGAAATACGCACGATTGTTAAAGGAAGCACAAAGTCAGGGTGTAGAAATTCTGGCGGTAAAAGCGGAACTTTCTGCTACAAATATGACTCTGAGATTGCCGCTGCCTTTTACGATATAGGGCAGCCATTGACTAATTAGTGTTCTGGTCGCGTGCGCAAATACGCTTTTCCTCACAGGGTTGTCAAGTGTTACGTTTAGATATTTGCCATCCGGAAAAGCATCTGCTATTTATAGCGGCCTGATTTTCCCCCAACACGGGGATCGATAGTGCGTGTTAAGGAGAAGCAACATGCAAGAAGGGCAAAACCGTAAAACATCGTCCCTGAGTATTCTCGCCATCGCTGGGGTGGAGCCGTATCAAGAGAAACCGGGCGAAGAGTATATGAATGAAGCCCAGCTGGCGCACTTCAGACGTATTCTTGAAGCGTGGCGTAATCAACTCAGGGATGAAGTCGATCGCACCGTCACCCATATGCAGGATGAAGCAGCTAACTTCCCGGACCCGGTAGACCGTGCCGCACAGGAAGAAGAGTTCAGCCTCGAACTGCGTAACCGTGACCGCGAGCGTAAACTGATCAAAAAGATCGAGAAGACGCTGAAAAAAGTAGAAGACGAAGATTTCGGCTTCTGCGAATCCTGCGGTGTTGAAATTGGCATTCGTCGCCTGGAAGCGCGTCCGACCGCTGACCTGTGCATCGATTGCAAAACACTGGCGGAAATCCGCGAAAAACAGATGGCGGGCTAATTCGCCTCACGACCAACAGCCGGTCAATCTAAGACGGCGCAGCGCTGATTCCAGCCTGCGCCTTCAAATCAGGCTGTGCTATAGTCGGGAAAATTTTTCCCGTAGTGGTTTTTTTGCCTGTCAATATGCCTGACTCTCACTATATCGGGCGCTTCGCGCCATCACCGTCCGGTGAACTTCATTTTGGTTCCCTCATTGCTGCTCTCGGCAGTTACCTCCAGGCACGCGCCAATCAAGGCATCTGGCGAGTGCGTATCGAAGATATTGATCCCCCGCGTGAAGTCCCCGGTGCGGCAGACACCATCCTGCGCCAGCTTGAGCATTACGGCCTGCTCTGGGACGGTGACGTACTCTGGCAATCCCAGCGCCATGACGCCTATCGCGACGCACTGGCCTGGCTGCATGCCGAGGGGTTGAGTTACTACTGCACCTGTACGCGGGCGCGCATTCAGAGCGTGGGCGGCACATATGATGGTCATTGCCGGAGCGCCCATAATGGCCCGGACAATGCCGCCGTACGCCTGGTGCAGCAACATCCAGTACTCCATTTTCACGACAGGCTGCGCGGCGAACTCTATGCGGATGAAAAACTGGCGCGCGAGGATTTTATTATCCATCGCCGGGACGGTCTGTTTGCCTATAACCTCGCCGTGGTGGTTGATGACCATTTTCAGGGCGTCACGGAGATTGTGCGCGGTGCCGATCTCATTGAACCGACGGTCAGGCAAATTTCGCTCTATCAACAATTTAGCTGGCCGGAACCGCAATATATCCATCTGCCGCTGGCGTTAAATGCGCAGGGGAACAAACTCTCCAAGCAAAACCACGCTCCCGCCTTGCCGAGCGGCGATCCGCGCCCCATAATAATCAGGGCTTTACAATTCTTAAACCAGAGCGCAACAAATGAGTGGCAGGATCTCAGCGTCGACGATCTACTGACCCATGCGGTGGCAAACTGGACGCTCGCCGAGGTGCCGATTGCAGTGGATGTGAATACGGCATTCTCAAACGCCTCGCGCTGAGCTATGATTAGCCGCTATTTTTTTGTCCTGACGTTTGACACTACCGAGGTGCACTATTTTTACCCGAGTCGCTAATTTTTGCCGTAAGGTGCTAAGTCGCGAAGAGAGCATGGTCGTTGAGGCTATCGTACAACCTCAGATGACGGTTATCGCTCGTGAACAGCACGCTATTTCCCGCAAAGATATCAGTGAAAATGCGCTCAAAGTCCTCTACCGCCTGAACAAAGCTGGTTATGAGGCTTATCTCGTCGGTGGTGGCGTGCGTGATTTATTGCTGGGCAAAAAACCAAAAGATTTCGACGTCACGACGAATGCCACGCCGGATCAGGTGCGTAAATTATTTCGCAACTGCCGCCTGGTTGGTCGTCGTTTCCGCCTGGCCCACGTTATGTTTGGGCCGGAAATTATTGAAGTCGCCACCTTCCGTGGTCATCACGAAGATACCGAAGCCGACCGTACTACCTCTCAGCGTGGGCAGAATGGCATGTTGCTGCGCGACAATATTTTCGGTTCTATCGAAGAAGATGCCCAGCGTCGCGATTTCACCATCAACAGCCTTTATTACAGCGTTGCTGACTTCACCGTACGTGATTATGTCGGCGGCATGCGTGACCTGGAAGAAGGCGTCATTCGCCTGATTGGTAATCCGGAAACACGCTACCGCGAAGACCCGGTACGTATGCTGCGGGCGGTGCGTTTCGCCGCCAAGCTGGGTATGAGCATCAGTGCCGAGACCGCCGAACCGATTCCTCGCCTGGCCGCCCTGATTAACGACGTTCCCCCTGCGCGCCTGTTTGAAGAGTCGCTTAAATTGCTGCAGGCGGGCTATGGCTTCGATACCTACACGCTACTGCGCGAATATAACCTCTTCCAGCCCCTGTTCCCGACCATCAGCCGCTTCTTCACCGAAAACGGTGACAGCCCGATGGAACGCATCATTGCGCAGGTGCTGAAAAACACCGATACCCGCATTCACAATGATATGCGCGTTAACCCGGCGTTTTTGTTTGCGGCCATGTTCTGGTATCCGCTGCTGGAAACCGCACAGCGCATTACTCAGGAAGGCGGTCTGGCGTATTACGATGCCTTCGCGCTGGCGATGAACGATGTGTTGGACGAAGCCTGCCGCTCGCTGGCCATCCCAAAACGTATTACCTCGCTGATTCGCGATATCTGGCAGCTGCAACTGCGTATGTCCCGTCGTCAGGGCAAACGCGCGTGGAAACTGATGGAGCATCCGAAATTCCGCGCCGCCTACGATCTGCTGGCTCTGCGTGCCGACGTGGAAAACAACGGCGAACTGCAGCGTCTGGTGAAATGGTGGGGAGAGTTCCAGGTTTCCGCACCGCCAGAGCAAAAAGACATGCTTGAAGATCTGGGCGACGAACCCGCCGTTCGTCGTCGCCACCGCCGCCCGCGCAAACGCGCGCCGCGCCGCGAAGGCAGCGCATAAAACATCCCTTTCAGGCCTGCCACGTGCAGGCCTAATGCTATACAGAAATGAAAAACGCAGGAGCCTGTATGTCCCCGACCCTTTGCTATATCGCCATCGGCAGTAATCTCGCTTCGCCTCTGGAGCAGGTAAAGGCGGCGCTGGACGCGATTGGTGAGATCCCGCAAAGCCGCGTGGTCGCCGTCTCCTCGTTCTACCGCACGCCGCCGCTTGGCCCGCAGGATCAGCCTGACTATCTCAACGCCGCTGTCGCGCTGGAAACCACGCTGGCGGCAGAAACATTACTGGACCACACCCAGCGCATTGAACTGCAGCAGGGACGCGTACGCAAAGCCGAGCGCTGGGGGCCGCGCACGCTGGACCTGGATATCATGCTATTTGGCGACCAGGTGATTCACACGCCGCGCCTCACCGTTCCCCACTATGACATGAAAAATCGCGGCTTTATGCTGTGGCCATTATTTGAAATTGCCCCTGCCATAGAATTTCCCGATGGTATAACGCTGACCGCCGCCCTCACAGAATGCGCAGCGGACAAGCCCGCCTTGTGGTAAAACGCTTTTCTGGGCGCATCTGATGTGATCGGTGTTGAACGGTTGCCTAAAATCATTGTTCACCTGAATGTTGCTGTTAGAATGCGCCAGAATTCGTTTTTAGCCATCAGGAAACGTTATGAAACCAACCACCATCTCCTGGCTGCATAAGTGCAAACAGGAAAAGAAACGCTTCGCTACCATCACTGCCTACGATTACAGCTTCGCTAAACTGTTCGCCGAAGAAGGTATCAACGTGATGTTGGTTGGCGACTCGTTAGGGATGACGGTACAAGGTCATGATTCCACCCTGCCCGTGACGGTAGACGATATCGCCTATCACACGCGTGCGGTGCGCCGTGGTGCCCCTTATTGCTTACTGCTGGCTGACCTGCCGTTTATGGCGTACGCCACGCCGGAGCAGGCCTTTGAACACTCCTCCACCGTGATGCGTGCCGGGGCCAATATGGTAAAAATCGAAGGCGGTCGATGGCTGGCTGACACGGTGAAAATGCTCACCGAACGCGCCGTGCCGGTGTGTGGGCACCTGGGGTTAACGCCGCAATCCGTGAATATCTTCGGTGGCTACAAAGTTCAGGGGCGCGGCGATGCCGGTCAAACGTTGCTGGACGACGCGCTGGCGCTTGAAGCCGCAGGTGCGCAGCTACTGGTGCTGGAGTGTGTGCCGGTCGAACTGGCAAAGCGTGTCACTGATGCGCTGACTATTCCGGTTATTGGCATCGGGGCGGGTAACGTCACTGACGGTCAGATTCTGGTGATGCACGACGCGTTCGGCATTACTGGCGGCCATATCCCTAAATTTGCGAAAAACTTCCTGAGCGAGGCGGGTGACATGCGCGCCGCTGTCCGCCAGTATGTTGCCGACGTTGAGTCCGGAGTCTATCCGGGCGAAGAACACAGTTTCCATTAAGGAGTCCTGTTGTGTTGATTATCGAAACCCTGCCGCTGCTGCGCCAGCATATCCGCCGCCTGCGTCAGGAAGGAAAGCGTATTGCGCTGGTGCCCACCATGGGTAACCTGCACGATGGCCATATGACGCTGGTCGATGAAGCGAAAGCCCGCGCGGATGTCGTTGTCGTCAGTATTTTCGTTAACCCGATGCAGTTTGACCGCGCCGACGATCTGGCACGCTACCCACGTACCCTGCAGGAAGATTGCGAAAAGCTGAACAAACGAAAAGTGGATTTTGTTTTCGCCCCTGCGCCGAATGATGTCTACCCGAAGGGCACGGACACGCAAACGTATGTCGATGTTCCGGGGATATCCACCATGCTCGAAGGCGCAAGCCGTCCGGGTCATTTCCGCGGTGTCTCCACCATCGTCAGCAAGCTGTTTAACCTGGTTCAGCCGGATATCGCCTGCTTTGGCGAGAAGGATTACCAACAGTTGCAGCTGATCCGCAAAATGGTCGCCGATATGGGCTACGACATAGAAATTATCGGTGTACCAACCGTGCGTGCAAAAGACGGCCTGGCACTCAGTTCCCGCAACGGTTATCTCACCAGCGATCAGCGCAAAATCGCACCGGGGTTGAGCAAAACCATGAACGCGATGGCGGCAAAACTGCAGGCTGGCGAGCGCGATATCGAGGAAATCATCACCCTGGCAGAACAGGCGTTGAATGAGGCAGGACTGCGCCCGGATGATATCCAGATTCGCGATGCCGACACGCTTCTGGAGCTTGCTGAGACCAGCAAACGCGCGGTAATTTTGATGGCCGCGTGGCTGGGCCAGGCGCGTCTGATCGACAATAAAGTGGTTGAACTCACCCTGTAGACAGGGGTTAAAAAACGGGCAATACTGCCCTGTTATCGACCAGGTCCGGCACCGCTGCCGGGCCGGGAAAATCTGGCCGGGCAGCCAAACGCCACCCGGCGATATACGTGTATTTCGTTACGCCATTAAAGGTAGAAGTTATGATTCGCACTATGCTGCAAGGCAAGCTCCACCGCGTCAAAGTGACTCAGGCCGACCTGCACTATGAAGGTTCCTGCGCGATTGACCAGGATTTCCTTGAGGCGGCTGGTATCCTGGAATACGAAGCCATCGATATTTACAACGTCACCAACGGTAAGCGTTTTTCCACCTACGCTATCGCCGGTGAACGTGGCTCCCGCATTATTTCGGTCAACGGCGCCGCGGCACACTGCGCTGACGTTGGCGATATCCTGATCATCGCAAGCTACGTCACCATGCCGGATGAGCAGGCGCGTAGCTGGCAGCCGAAAGTCGCCTACTTTGACGGCGACAACGACATGAAACGCACTGCGAAAGCGGTACCGGTGCAGGTGGCATAAGTCATCCGGCGGTAAAGCATCATTGCCCCAATCAGGGGGAGAAGGCGTTATTGATGCAGACAGTTTGGACACGGACAGCGCGCAGAAACCGGAGCGTACATCTAGTACGTGAGGATTTCGAGCACTGCCCGGGTTCAAAATGACAAATAAAATAGCCTTATACCCCTGATTTTACCCCTGAGGCTGATTACTGATTAACCTCGACATATCCTCCAGCGAATCCGTCTTTAAGATATACAGCCGTTTCAGCAAGTACGGATTATCCCCAGGCTTTACCTTTCCTCGCACCGTGGTCAGCGCAAGATGGAACCCGGCATCTTTCGCGGCAGCCAGCGCCTTATCATCATAGCCACCGAACGGGTACGCCAGATACCATACGTGCCGATTGAACTGTGAAAGCGCACGGCGTGAATGTTTGAAATCCATCAGTGTATTGTCATAGCTACGACTCAGCAGGATCGGGTGGCCCATATCATCGGTGCGATGCAGAAAATGGGTATGCGACTGAAAATCAAAGACGTGAGAAATCTGTTCCAGCTCAGAGATACTCATGAACTGCAGGAATTTCGGATCCCAGGGCTGCGGTTTGAGTTTAATACGCGACGAAATGATAAAAGCCGTCGCTTTGAACCCGTACTGGCTTAACACCGGATACGCATAGCGGCTAACCGACTTTAGCCCGTCATCAAAGGTGATCGCCACCGACCGCGCGGGAAGGTTCATCGTATTGCGCACGTAGCCTTCCAGTTGATACATGCTCAAGGTGGTGTAACCCTGGTCACGCAGCCAACTCATCTGGTTGGTGAAAGCGCGAAGCGAGGTGGTTGTCGACGTGTGGCGAAAGCGCGTGTTTTCTTCGTCTTCCAGAATGTGATGGTAAGTGAGCACCGGAATACCGTTATCTTCCTGCGCATCCAGGCTGCTTATCCACGCCAGTCGCTCGCCAATGCGAATCTGGAACCAGGTCTGGTTGAGCCTGTCTTTCAGCTTGCTGATGATCGGGTAACGCAGATTCCCCGACAGAATACCCAGTTGCTCGCTGGTATTATCCGCCGCGTTGTACATTGGCGTATCGCGCCAGGTTACCAGGTTTTGGTTACTGAGGGGTTTATTGAGGTCACCCAGGCTGTCCTGCACCTGCTCATTGCCACGTACCGTGCCCAGGTGTCCCTTGTCTATCCACGCTTTGCCAAAGCCAAAACGGAACTCGTAGTAATCTTCGGTACCGGGCACCACGGCCAGGATTTGCCCGGCGCGGATATTGCCCACGGTCATGACATTGTTGCCAACCTGCGCCCATATATCGGCATCTTCCGTTATTTGCATATAACGCGCCGGATCGGGGTTATCACTGACGAGACGTGCGGAAGCGCTGTACGACACCACTAACAGCAGAATGAGGAGCAAACGAGGCATGCAAAAAACCAGGTTAAAAATGATTTAGATTATTGTAGGAAAAAGAAAAATGAATACCAATGTTTATTTTTCATACAGGTCGTGCAGCAACACAAACGGCGGATTTTTCTGTTGCTGATGCCAGAGACTGCTCACAACCGGTGCGCCTGCGGCCACAATCTGGTCACGGAAATCGCCACTACTGCATGATTCACGCAGTGGATACATCGCTTCCAGTAAGGTGGCATCGACGCCGGATATCACTTCACAATGCTCATGCTTATGGCTCATCAGCGACGCGGCGCGATAAGGCGCGGCCCCGGAAATGTCGGTCAAAAAGACCACGCCATCGCCTGAATCCGTTTCATGCAACGCATCGCAAATCATCCGGCTAAGCATATTGGTGCTGAGCCCGTGGCGAAAGTTGACGGCCCTGCACTGCTTTAGCGGACCAAACCGGCTCTCCAGACTGTCCAGCATCTCCTGCGCCAGTTCACCATGGCACGTAATGACCCATCCCAGCATACGTATCTCCTTAGCAGACTTGCAGTTTAGCCAGGTGACCATCAGCCGTCGGTGACAGATATCATAGAATAAAGGGGGAATGAGAACCCGGCGACGAACGCCACCGGGTAGTGGTGATTAACTGCGCAGACCGCGTCCGCGTTGGATTAAATACCAGCACAAACCATAGAACACGACGATAAACACCGCCAGCACACCCACCGTGGTGAAGAGCGGCACATCGGTAATACCAAGGAAACCAAAGCGGAAGCCGCTGATCATGTAGACAATAGGGTTCAGATGCGACAGCGCCTGCCAGAACGGCGGGAGCAGCGTCAGCGAATAGAACACCCCACCGAGATAGGTCAGCGGCGTCAGCACAAAGGTTGGGATCAGGCTGATGTCATCAAAGGTGGTCGCAAAGACCGCATTCAGCAGGCCCGCCAGCGAGAACAGCACCGCCGTCAGCAGCAACGTTAACGCGACAAATACCCATGAATGGACCTGAAAAGGGACGAAAAACAGCGAAACGGCGGTGACTAACACCCCGACGCAAATCCCGCGCGCGACGCCACCGCCCACATAGCCAATGATGATGACATGCGTCGGCACCGGCGCGACCAACAGTTCTTCAATATTGCGCTGAAACTTAGCGCTGAAAAACGATGATGCCACGTTGGCATAGGCGTTGGTGATCACCGCCATCATGATCAGACCCGGCACGATAAACTGCATGTAGGTGAAGCCATGCATTTCACCAATACGTGAACCAATCAGGTTACCGAAGATAATAAAATAGAGCGTCATGGTGATAACAGGCGGCACCAGGGTCTGGATCCAGATACGCATAAAGCGCTGGATCTCTTTGTGCCAGATACTTTTCAGCGCGACCCAATAAGGCTGCATCATGCGCGATCTCCTTTTTTGTCGTGAACCAGCGCGACAAACAGCTCTTCCAGACGGTTTGCTTTGTTACGCATACTCAATACCTGAATCCCCTGTGCGCTTAACTGACTGAACACGCTGTTGATCCCCTGCTCACGCAGCACTTCCACTTCCAGCGTCGACGTATCCACCAACCGATAGTTGTAGCCTTCCAGCTTCGGTAACGGGCTTTTCGCCGCCAAATCAAGGATAAAGGTTTCTGATTTTAGCTTTGCCAGCAACGACTTCATGGAGGTGTTTTCCACCAGCTCGCCGCTCTGAATGATGCCGATGTTGCGACACAGCATCTCCGCTTCTTCCAGATAGTGGGTGGTCAGAATGATGGTCGTGCCTTTGTCATTGAGATCTTTAAGGAATCCCCACATCGAGCGACGGAGTTCGATATCCACCCCTGCCGTTGGTTCATCCAGAATCAGCAGCTTCGGCTCATGCATCAACGCACGAGCAATCATCAAACGGCGCTTCATGCCACCGGATAACATCCGCGCACGTTCGCTGCGTTTTTCCCAGAGATCGAGCTGTTTGAGGTATTTTTTGCTGCGTTCCAGCGCTTCTTTTCGCTCAACGCCATAGTAGCCCGCCTGGTTAACCACGATTTGCTGTACGGTCTCAAACGGATTGAAGTTGAACTCTTGCGGAACCAGCCCCAGCTGGCGTTTGGCGTTGACCACGTCTTTTTCAAGGTCGTAACCAAAAACGCTGACACGGCCAGACGTTTTATTGACGAGCGAGCTGATGATGCCAATGGTTGTGGATTTGCCCGCACCGTTTGGCCCCAGAAGGGCATAAAAATCACCCGCTTGTACCTTAAGATCAATACCGCGCAGCGCCTGAACGCCGCCCGGATAGGTTTTTTTAAGCTGCTCAAGCTCCAGTGCAATGGTCATGAATTTTCACTTACCTTTTTTCTTACGCTCGAATGTGTGGTTTAAAAAAAAATGGAGTTGACCTATATTAGCGCAACGCACTTCTTTAGTTACAGGTCGTTAACCTCCATGAAAGACATAGATACACTCATCAGCAACAATGCACTATGGTCAAAAATGCTGGTGGAAGAGGATCCTGGATTCTTTGAAACGTTGGCGCAGGCACAGAAACCGCGCTTTCTATGGATTGGATGTTCTGACAGTCGCGTTCCTGCCGAACGTCTCACTGGTTTAGAACCAGGTGAACTTTTTGTACACCGAAATGTTGCAAACCTGGTCATTCACACCGACCTTAACTGCCTTTCGGTTGTTCAGTACGCGGTCGACGTGCTGGAAGTCGAGCATATTATCATCTGTGGCCACTACGGTTGCGGTGGCGTACAGGCTGCGGTAGAAAACCCGGAGCTGGGCCTCATCAACAACTGGCTGCTGCACATTCGTGATATCTGGTTCAAACACAGCTCACTGCTGGGCGAAATGCCAGAAGAACGCCGTCTGGATACCCTGTGCGAGCTGAACGTGATGGAACAGGTCTATAACCTGGGCCACTCAACGATTATGCAATCCGCCTGGAAACGCGGTCAGAAAGTGACCATTCACGGCTGGGCTTACGGTATTCATGATGGCCTGTTGCGTAATCTGGACGTCACGGCGACCAGTCGTGAAACGCTGGAACAGCGCTATCGCCAGGGTGTGTCTAACCTCAGCAGAAAACACGTTAATCACAAGTAATGCTGATGCGTTCTGAAAAAGCCGGGCACTGACCCGGCTTTTTTGTGCTTACTCTTCCAGCATCACAACTTTGCCGACATACGGCAGGTGGCGGTAACGCTGCGCATAGTCGATGCCGTAGCCGACAACGAATTCGTCAGGAATAGAGAAGCCGATATACTCGACCTCGACCTGCACTTCGCGGCGGGATGGTTTGTCGAGCAGTGTACAGATGGAGAGCGATTTCGGCTCACGCAGGCTGAGGATTTCACGCACTTTAGAAAGCGTATTGCCGGAGTCGATAATGTCTTCAACGATCAATACATCTTTGCCACGAATGTCTTCATCCAGGTCTTTAAGGATTTTCACATCGCGGGTCGTCGACATACCGCTACCGTAGCTGGAAGCGGTCATAAAATCGACTTCATGAGATACCTGTACTTCACGGCACAGATCGGCCATAAACATGAAAGAACCGCGCAGCAGGCCCACCAGCACCATCTCGCTGCCGCTATCTTTGTAATGTTCGGTGATTTGACGACCCAGTTCCGCGATACGCGCTTTGATCTCCGCTTCCGGGATCATCACTTCAACAGTATGTTTCATTTTAACTAACCATCTGATTTAAAAACAAATCATTCAATAACGGTAACGTAGTTCCGGTTATTGAAGCGCAAGGCGTGCAGTATACCAGCAAACGCATTTCCGATGCTTATCTGTCGATAAAGCTCATTTTGTGATGACGATCACACTTGTTAAATCCTATAATTAATTGCTACTAGATAGTGTCGTCACAAGATTTTAGCCCAGAGAGCGATGCATCTGATCTGGACGGCAGCGAGAAATGAGGCCG
>NZ_CBFFRL010000032.1:0-33266 GCF_965644215.1 Phytobacter sp. V69 | reverse complement strand
TACGGCCTCATTTCTCGCTGCCGTCCAGATCAGATGCATCGCTCTCTGGGCTAAAATCTTGTGACGACACTATCTAAAAGAGGTGTTGCCATCTATTTGTAAACAGCATCCGCAACGCTATGCCGGGTATTCCCTGCGCCAGATTTGCCAGGAAATGCACGACCTTTACGCCCGCAACAACGCCAAACAGCTGCAAAAAGAGATGTTCCGCAAATCCTGTTTCCCGCGCGTGGCGATGAACCCACAAGAGGCAAATTTCGCCTATTTGCGTGGCGAAGTGGAGCTGGTTGCCCTGCGCGATGCCGAAGGACAAATCGCCGCCGAAGGCGCGCTCCCCTACCCGCCCGGGGTGCTGTGTGTCGTGCCCGGTGAAATCTGGGGCGGTGCCGTGCTGCGCTATTTTGCCACGCTGGAAGAAGGGATCAATTTACTGCCCGGATTCGCACCGGAACTACAGGGAGTTTACATCGAAGAGAATGATGGACGTAAACAGGTACATTGCTACGTTATCAAACAATCGGCCGCTCAGCCTGCTTTGCTGAAAGGGGAAAAATTATGAGTAAGTCTAATAAGATGGGCGTTGTGCAGCTCACCATTCTCACCATGGTGAACATGATGGGTTCGGGGATCATTATGCTGCCGACCAAGCTTGCCGAGGTGGGGACAATTTCGATTATCTCCTGGCTGGTCACCGCAGTAGGCTCGATGGCGCTGGCGTGGGCTTTCGCCAAATGCGGGATGTTCAGTCGCAAATCGGGTGGGATGGGCGGGTATGCCGAATACGCGTTTGGCAAATCCGGCAACTTTATGGCCAACTATACCTACGGCGTATCGCTGCTTATCGCCAACGTGGCCATTGCCATCTCTGCCGTCGGTTATGGTACTGAACTGTTCGGGGTGGCGCTTAGCCCGGTGCAGATCGGTATCGCTACGATTGGCGTCCTGTGGCTGTGCACCGTCGCCAATTTCGGCGGCGCGCGCATTACCGGACAGCTCAGCAGCATCACGGTATGGGGAGTGATCATCCCGGTTGTCGGGCTGAGCATTATCGGCTGGTTCTGGTTTAGCCCAACGCTGTATGCCAACTCATGGAACCCGCACAACGTGCCGTTCTTCGGGGCGGTAGGTTCCTCTATCGCCATGACCCTGTGGGCGTTTCTCGGCCTGGAATCCGCCTGCGCCAATACTGACGTGGTGGAAAACCCGGAACGTAACGTCCCCATCGCGGTACTGGGTGGCACCCTGGGTGCAGCGGTCATTTACATCATATCTACCAATGTGATTGCCGGGATTGTACCCAATATGGATCTGGCAAAATCGACCGCGCCGTTTGGTCTGGCCTTCGCGCAGATGTTCACACCGGAAGTCGGCAAGGTGATTATGGGCCTGATGGTAATGTCCTGCTGCGGCTCGCTGCTTGGCTGGCAGTTCACCATCGCCCAGGTCTTTAAATCTTCTGCCGATGAGGGCTACTTCCCGAAAATCTTCTCCCGCGTGAGCAAAGCCGATGCACCGGTTCAGGGGATGCTGGCGATAGTGATTTTCCAGAGCGGTTTGTCGCTGATGACCATTAGCCCGTCGCTGAACAGCCAGTTCAACGTGCTGGTTAACCTGGCGGTCGTCACCAACATCATTCCCTATATTCTGTCGATGGCAGCGCTGGTCATTATTCAAAAAGTGGCGAAAGTGGATCCGGGTAAAGCGAAGATGGCCAATATGGTGGCGCTGACGGGGGCGATCTACAGCTTCTATGCGCTCTACTCTTCCGGCCAGGAGGCCATGCTCTACGGCGCTATTGTGACCTTTATGGGCTGGACGCTGTACGGGCTGGTCTCACCGCGATTTGAGCTCAAAAATACACACAGCTAAGGTAAAAACAAAACGGCAACCCGAAGGTTGCCGTTTTCTTGTCTTTCAGCTCAGTAAGAGAGAAAGCGCATTACGCGTTTTTCAGTACTTCACTCACAATCTCTACCGCTTCTTTCTCAATCAGCTTACGGTGTTCTTCACCAAGGAAGCTTTCGCAGTAAATTTTGTAGGCGTCTTCCGTACCTGACGGACGCGCGGCAAACCAGCCGTTGTCGGTCATCACTTTCAAGCCTCCGATAGACGCGCCGTTACCCGGCGCTGCCGTCAGACGTGCAGTGATCGGGTCACCTGCCAGCGTGCTTGCGCTGACCATTTCCGGAGACAGTTTAGACAACGCCGCTTTCTGTGCGGAGGTCGCGCTGGCGCCCAGACGGTTGTAGCTCGGCGCACCAAAGCGGGCGGCCAGTTCGTCGTAGTGCTGCTGCGGGTTTTTGCCGGTGACAGCGGTGATTTCCGCCGCCAGCAGGCACATGATGATACCGTCTTTGTCGGTTGACCATGGGGTGCCGTCGAAACGCAGGAAGGATGCCCCTGCGCTCTCTTCACCGCCGAAGCCGAAGCTGCCGTCAAACAGACCGTCAACAAACCATTTAAAGCCCACCGGCACTTCCACCAGCTTGCGGCCGAGGTCGTTCACCACGCGGTCGATCATCGCAGAAGAGACCAGGGTTTTACCCACGGCAACATCTTTACCCCACTGCGGGCGATGCTGGAACAGGTAGTTGATGGCAACGGCCAGATAATGGTTCGGGTTCATCAGACCTGCAGGCGTTACGATGCCATGGCGGTCATAGTCCGGGTCGTTGGCGAAAGCCAGGTCGAACTTGTCGCGCAGCGCCAGCAGACCGGCCATTGCACACTCAGAGGAGCAGTCCATACGGATCACGCCGTCTTTGTCGAGGTGCATAAAGCGGAAGGTTTGATCAACCTGATCGTTCACAATGGTCAGATCAAGTTTGTAGAATTCAGCAATCCGTTTCCAGTATTCGATACCGGAACCACCCAGCGGATCGACGCCCAGTTTCAGGCCCGCTTTCTGAATTGCCGCCATATCGACGATATCAGCCAGTCCTTCGATGAACGGCTGCACCAGATCCTGTTCTTTCACGTGACCCGACGCCAGCGCGGCATCCAGCGAAATGCGTTTCACGCCTTTCAGGCCATCCGCCAGCAGCGCGTTAGCGCGGTCTTCAACCACTTTGGTTACGTTGGTATCAGCCGGGCCACCGTTTGGCGGATTGTATTTGATACCACCGTCTTCCGGCGGGTTGTGCGACGGCGTAATGACGATACCGTCAGCCTGCGCGCCGCCTTTTTTATTGTGTACCAGGATAGCGTTAGATACCGCAGGGGTCGGCGTGAAGCCGTTATTTTCTTGCACAATCACGTCAACACCGTTTGCCGCCAGCACTTCCAGTACGGAGATAAACGCCGGTTCGGACAGAGCGTGCGTATCTTTACCGACATAGCACGGGCCAGTGATGCCATTTTTGGCACGCTCTTCGGCGATAGCCTGAGCGATGGCCAGAATGTGTTGTTCATTAAAGCTGTGACGCCCCGCGCTGCCGCGGTGACCTGACGTACCAAATTTTACCGCGTGCTCAGCGTTGCCGATGACAGGTTTCAGCACATAGTACTGCGCAGTAAGCTGGGCGATGTTAATCAAATCGCTCTGTTGCGCAGGTTGCCCCGCACGTTCGTGGTTAGCCATTGCCTGGTCCTTTTTATGCAAGGATTAAATTGTGCCGCAAACCTTTTCAATCAATTCCACCGGGAACTGCATTGACTGCATGATGTGTTCCACCATGCTGCATTTACGACCCGTATTCGTGTTGGTGATAACCCAGTACGGGGTATCAGGCACCTGTTTTGGCTTCGTCTGATTGCCGTTTTGCAACAGGGTATGTTCATCAGCCGCGAAGTATACGCGGGTGCGCCCGTGCAGAGACTCAGTGGATTCTGCAAAAGCCTTTGCATCTAATGAATAGAGTGTAGACAGCACCAGCATGAAGCGATTCACGGCTTTTTTCTGCTCCGCATACTCGTCAGAGAGCAGCAGTTCACGCACCGCGCGGACCTTGTCTTTCGCGGTATTAACCGGTTTGACTGCTTCAACCGTAACAGGTGCAGGCGTTTCTTTCGGGAGTTGAACAGCGGCAGCTGGCTGCGGGGCGGCGGAAAACTTCAACATGCGCCGTAAAATGTCGGATGCGCTCTCGCCAATGTGCTTTGTGTGGCTGGCAATATAACTGTAGAGCTCATCATCAACTTCGATCGTTTTCATCTTAATCCAGTGCAGTGTCTAATCTGAATACAAGTTATTGAGATTATAAAGTCAAATCTCAACAGCGGATAGCGTCAAACCAGGATGGCGGCAAAAGTCAGAATGTGTCTAAACCTTGCAGCCGGACGGCAGAATGTTCAACATGATACCTTAATCCGAAAGAGCGAAAAAAAGAACTTTGCCATGAAATTGAATACCCGAGCGCAATCTGCACAACAATCGCACAACAATTCTCCCATCGTGCTGGTTCACGGTTTATTTGGTAGCCTGGACAACCTTGGTGTACTCGCCCGCGACCTTGTTAATGACCATGACATTATTCAGGTTGATATGCGAAACCACGGCCTTTCCGCGCGTTCACCCGAGATGAATTACCCGGCGATGGCGCAGGATTTGCTCGATACCCTTGACGCCCACGGCATTGAACGTGCGACCTTTGTCGGCCACTCCATGGGCGGGAAAGCCGTTATGGCATTTACCGCACTGGCACCGGAACGCATCGATAAGCTTGTCGCTATCGACATCGCCCCGGTTAGCTATAACGTGCGTCGCCACGATGAAATTTTTGCCGCTATCAACGCTGCAACCGAGGCTAATGCCACCACACGCCAGCAGGCGGCAGTCGTCATGCGCGAATATATAGATGAAGAAGGGGTAATTCAGTTCCTGCTCAAGTCGTTTGTCGACGGCGAGTGGCGCTTCAATGTGCCAGCACTATGGGATCAATATCCCCATATCGTGGGCTGGGAAACGGTACCGGCCTGGAACCATCCAGCGCTCTTTATCCCCGGCGGTAACTCGCCGTATGTCACCGAACAGTATCGTGGCGAACTGCTGCAACAATTCCCGCAGGCACGTGCGCATGTGATAGCCGGAGCCGGGCACTGGGTGCATGCAGAAAAACCGGAAGCGGTTCTGCGCGCCATCCGTCGTTATCTCGCTGAAAAGACAAACTGATTAAAAACCCGGCGACCGGTTGCCGGAAAGCGCCCGGTCGTTGGCGTGTCCGCATCGCTGATGTATGATGGCGCGCTAATCAGCCCGGGCTATGACCCGATTGCTTGTACTTCCCGTAGTATTCTTAAATCATGGCTAAAGAACAAACGGACCGCACGACACTAGATCTGTTCGCGAATGAACGTCGCCCGGGACGTCCTAAAACCAATCCGCTCTCTCGCGACGAGCAATTGCGCGTGAATAAGCGCAATCAGCTTAAACGCGATAAAGTTCGTGGGCTTAAGCGCGTCGAATTAAAACTCAACGCAGAGGCTGTCGACGCGTTAAACGCGCTGGCGGACGCGCGCGAAATGAGCCGGAGTGAATTGATTGAAGAGATGTTACTGGCTCAGCTTAACGCGCTGAACAACCAGGAAATCCTCTAATTCATCGCAAAAATACACTTTCATGTTGCACAGAGTGCAGTCTTGCGTGATTGCAGTTTCCGCGTGCTTCTCTGATCTGCTATGATTGCCCTTATCCGTGGGCCAATCGCCACCACCATATCATTAAGTTTCAAGAGGTTATTTTACTCATGGCAATCACAGGCATTTTTTTCGGCAGCGATACTGGTAATACCGAAAACATCGCAAAGATGATCCAGGCTCAACTTGGTAAAGAAGTTGCCGATGTGCATGACATTGCTAAAAGCAGCAAAGAGGATTTAGAAGGTTACGACATCCTGCTGCTTGGCATTCCGACCTGGTATTATGGTGAAGCACAGTGTGACTGGGATGACTTTTTCCCGACGCTGGAAGATATCGATTTTAACGGCAAACTGGTTGCTCTGTTTGGCTGTGGCGACCAGGAAGACTATGCTGAGTACTTCTGTGATGCGCTGGGTACTATCCGCGACATCATTGAACCGCGCGGCGCAACCATCGTAGGCCACTGGCCGACCGAAGGTTACCATTTCGAAGCGTCCAAAGGCCTGGCAGATGACGATCACTTCGTTGGTCTGGCCATTGACGAAGACCGTCAGCCGGAACTGACCGCTGGTCGCGTCGACAAGTGGGTGAAACAGATTTCTGAAGAGCTGCACCTGCAAGAGATCATCAATGCCTGATGTTGTTTGGCGCAACCTGCTGGTTGCGCCTGATTAATAGATAAAAGCGATGGAAATAATTGCTACAATTTTTTAACTTTTTTCTCCAGCGCTGTACAATGGCCCCTGGTTAAAACGGGTAACGCAAAAGGACTTTGTTGGCGCTGCCACGTTTTAAAAGCTTACTTTACTTGAGGACTTGCAGTTTTCATTCAGGCATGGCAGTTCTATAATGAGACGCATTATCCCAGGTGCATTCCTTGTAGCTTCCCGACGGGAAGTGAATCGTTTAGCAACAGGACAGATTCCGCATGACTGACAACAATACCGCATTAAAGAAGGCCGGCCTGAAAGTCACGCTTCCTCGGTTAAAAATCCTGGAAGTGCTTCAGGAGCCGGAGAACCACCATGTCAGTGCGGAAGATTTATATAAGCGCTTGATCGACATGGGCGAAGAGATTGGGCTGGCGACTGTGTACCGTGTACTCAACCAGTTCGATGATGCCGGGATCGTGACCCGCCATAATTTCGAAGGCGGTAAATCCGTCTTTGAGCTGACGCAGCAACATCACCACGACCACTTAATTTGCCTGGATTGCGGCAAAGTGATCGAGTTCAGTGATGACTCTATCGAAGCGCGTCAGCGTGAGATTGCATCCAGACACGGTATTCGTCTGACTAACCACAGCCTCTACCTCTATGGCCACTGTGCCGAGGGTGACTGCCGTACAGACGATAACGCGCACGAAGCGACGGATAAATAATCCTCGCTTCTCTCTAAAGCCAACCTCCGGGTTGGCTTTTTTATTTCTGCGTATCGCAAAGACAAAAAAGCCCGCCGAAGCGGGCTATCTCACACGGTTAATTCAGCGCGTTATGCTGGCGAATCTCCTGCCAGATCTGATCACAACGCGCTTTTACCGCCTGGCCGTTACCGGTATGCGTTGCTTCAAGACACTGCTGATAATCCAGCGTGCGCACACTCTCTTGTTCCGCGAATTGCTGGTGTGCTTTCTCTTTACGCAGTACATCCAGCACGCTTCTGCAGGCCGCCGTTTTCTCCGGCGAGCCCTCAGCCGTATTGATACAGGCGCTGTAAGCCTCTTTTAAGCGGGCATCTTCCTTTGGCGCCTGTGGCTGTTGTACGCAGGCAGCCAGTCCCAGCGTCATCAGAACAAGCAGTATTGGTTTCATCGTCATGGCATTCCCTCGCATCAGAAGATATTCAACGGCGCAATGACGATAAATTTCACGTCGCGTTCGTCCTGGAAGATGTTGTTATACCCGCCGCCCCAGCTCGGGATATCGGAGTGGTTGTCGTACTGGGTAAAGTGCAGTTTAAACAGGGTGCCTTTTGCCATCCCTTCCTGCACGGTGTACAGCAGGTCGAGGCTGTAAGCCGACTCTTTGATGGAATTCCCCGCATCGTAGTATTTGTCTCCGGAAGAAACATTGGACGGTTTCGCATCCCAGCCATAGACATACGATGCACCTACCGCCCAGCCCGGCAGATTCCAGTCTTTCAGGTCATACATTGCACCAACAAAGACCGACTTTTCGTTATGGGCGTTGAAGTCAGAACGGTTATCCCACCAGATATCCAGGCGACCATTGGAAGATCCGTAGAGGGGCGTCATACGTGAATTGAAATAGCCCTGGCGGCCATCGGCTTTAACCCAGGTTCCCTCAAGACGCAAATCCACCGGACCAACCGTATAACCAAAAGTGAGCGCCTGCAGCCACGCGGTACCGTCGTAGATATCATTGATGGTGTTGTTATCGGCCTTATCGCGCGAGCCGTAGAACTGATAACTGGTGGAAAGGGGATTCCCCGCGACCTCAAATTTGTAGCTGGCTTTGGCAAAATATTGATCAACATAGCCCTGCGCCTGACCAAACGCGGCCTCGAGGAGCAGATCGTTTTTAAAGTCGTAAGACGCGCCTAGAGAATGGACGTAATTGATTTTGCTTACGCGATCATTTTGGTAGAAGTGATCCGTTTCGTTATACCACGGCGCTTTATATTCATTGGCCCACATATACGAGAAACTCAGCACGCCAGAGTCGTCATAATCCAGTTTCGCCCCAGCCTCAGCCCCCTGATAGGTGCCAGGCATAAAGCTCCAGTTTGATGCCAGCAGGGTTTGCCCGCTGGGCTGAATATACCCTGCCCTCGCCCACACCGGGCCATATTTGAACTTCGCCGCTGCCTTATAAAGGCTTGCCCCGCTGCGATCGCCGGCCCAGTCTTCGTCATACACTTTGTGGCTATTGGAGAACGCGATTTCATTCGGGTGCGCACTTCCTGAGGATTCAGCCATTTCAATCGCCGCGAAAGCCGCGATATCAATACCGAACATATCGGCAGCATAGCCAGACTGGAAATCAAGATTGGTATTCCAGGTGGAGTGCGCGAGGTTGGTTTTGTATTTATCGCCGTCGGTGACATCTTTGCGATCACGCTGGCGCTGCCAGTAGTAAATCCCACCGGTGAGCGTGGAGTCATCCACAAAGCCAGCGGCACTGACGGAAGGGGCGAAAGTTAAACCTGATAATGCGGTGGCGCAGGCAATAGCCAACGCTAACGCCTTACGTTGAGCGTTAAACGCGTTCATGAGTGTTCCTCTTTGACAAAAACATAAAAGTGCTGTGCAAATGCAAACAGCAATAAAATAAAAAAATTAAATATTACTGATAGTTATAGAAAATGTTTCTATTCCTATCGCTTGTAAGCATATTTTTCGCGACGCGAATTATCAAGTCTTAATGGGAACGGAATACAGGGATTATGACGGACAACACAGATTTGCGGATTATCAGCTGAGTGCTTACACAGCAAGGCTTACAGGCTAATTTAACTCGAATTATCAATAAATAAATGAAAAGATGATTGGATAAAATTAAAACAATAGTTTAGAAAAAAGAAAGATGGCAGGATCTTATTTTTAATTGAGAAATAAAAAAACGCTGCACAAGGCAGCGTTTTTTAGCGTTCAGGCAAGATGCGATTACTCGCCGATTTTTGCCCAGGTATCGCGAAGACCCACGGTGCGGTTGAACACCAGTTTGTCAGCCGTTGCATAACGGCTATCAAGGCAGAAGTAGCCTTCACGCTCAAACTGGTAAGCTGTGCCCGTTGCGGCAGCCTGCAGTGACGGCTCAGCGTAACCCTGTTTGATGACCAGAGATTCCGGGTTCATCACGGTCAGGAAGTCTTCTGCTGCGCCCGGGTTTGGCACGCTGAACAGACGGTCGTACAGACGAATTTCCACCGGCAGCGCGTGGGCAGCGCTCACCCAGTGAATAACGCCTTTCACTTTGCGGCCATCGGCAGGATCTTTGCTCAGGGTGTCGGCATCGTAACTGCAGAAGATGGTGGTGATGTTGCCTTCCGCGTCTTTCTCGACGCGTTCCGCTTTGATCACGTACGCGTTACGCAAGCGAACTTCTTTGCCCAGCACCAGACGCTTGTACTGTTTGTTGGCTTCTTCACGGAAGTCTGCGCGATCGATCCAGATTTCACCGCTAAACGGCACATCACGGCTGCCCATTTCCGGTTTGTTCGGATGGTTAAGCATCGAAACCACTTCGCTTGCGCCCTGCGGATAGTTTTCGATAACCAGTTTAACCGGATCGATAACCGCCATGGCGCGCGGTGCGTTTTCATTCAGATCTTCACGGATGCAAGATTCCAGTGAAGCCATCTCAATGGTGTTGTCCTGCTTGGTGATACCGATACGCTTACAGAACTCACGGATGGAGGCGGAGGTGTAGCCACGACGACGCAGACCCGAGATAGTCGGCATACGCGGGTCATCCCAGCCTTCAACATGCTTGTCGGTCACCAGCAGGTTCAGCTTACGCTTGGACATGACGGTGTATTCCAGGTTCAGACGGGAGAACTCGTACTGACGCGGGTGAACCGGAATGGTGATGTTGTCCAGCACCCAGTCGTACAGACGACGGTTGTCCTGGAATTCCAACGTACACAGGGAATGCGTAATGCCTTCCAGCGCATCGCTGATACAGTGGGTGAAGTCGTACATCGGGTAGATGCACCACTTGCTGCCGGTCTGGTGGTGATCGGCAAATTTAATGCGGTACAGCACCGGGTCGCGCAAAACGATAAACGGCGAGGCCATATCGATTTTTGCACGCAGGCAGGCTTTACCTTCTTCAAAACCACCGGCACGCATTTTTTCAAACAGCGCGAGGTTCTCTTCGACCGTACGATCGCGATACGGGCTGTTTTTACCCGGTGCGGTCAGTGAACCGCGATATTCGCGGATTTCGTCTGCAGACAGTTCGTCAACATAGGCCAGGCCTTTGCTGATTAACTCAACGGCATAGTTATGCAGTTGGTCGAAATAATCAGAGGAGTAGCGAACATCGCCTGACCAGTGGAAACCTAACCACTGCACGTCGTTTTTGATGGAATCAACATACTCGATATCTTCTTTTACCGGGTTAGTGTCATCAAAACGCAGGTTGCATTGCCCTTGATAATCTTGCGCGATACCAAAGTTCAGGCAGATGGATTTCGCATGACCGATATGCAGATAGCCATTCGGCTCAGGCGGAAAACGGGTGCAAATAGTGGAGTGCTTTCCAGTAGCCAGATCTTCATCAATGATCTGACGAATAAAGTTAGTCGGGCGGGCTTCAGCCTCACTCATCGTAGATTCCTCAAGGCGTAAACAACATATAACGGCACATGATCTTATAAGCGGCCCTCAGAGACAACCCTTAGTTACGGAAAATAGGTGCCGGAGAGAAAGAATGGGGTCGATCGTTGCAAAAAAAGCGGCAGAGGAGGATCCTCAGCCGCTTATCGCTATTTTTGGTTCAGATTACGGCATTAGCCTTTGATGTCGTACAGCGGTGTTTGCCCTGCCACAACAGAACCTTGCGCCTTGATAACCAGACCGGAGAAATCGTCGATGTTGCTGCACACCACCGGGCTAATCATCGAACGCGCCGCGGTGTTCAGGTATTCCAGATCCATTTCCAGTACTGGCTGCCCTGCAACAACGGTAGCCCCTTCTTCGACCAGACGTGTGAAGCCCTGACCGCCCAGCGCAACGGTGTCAATACCCATATGGACAACGATTTCCGCACCTTTTTCAGTTTCAAGGCAAAACGCGTGGTTGGTGTTGAAGATCTTAACGATAGTGCCCGCAGCCGGTGCAACGACCGTTTTCTCAGTCGGTTTTACCGCTACGCCATCACCAACGGCTTTGCTGGCAAAGGCTTCATCCGGCACTTCATCCAGAGAAACCACCTGCCCGGTCACCGGGGAAACCAGTTCAGCAATGATAGACGCGCTGGCATTCGGCACCGCCTGCGGTTTAGCCGCACTGGCTGCTGCCGGAGCCGGAGCTGCCGCGCCTGCCGGAACATCGCCCGCCGTTTTCATCGCATTCGCGATTTTCTCAGCCACGAAGCCCACGATAATCTGCACGCTGGTTTTATTCAGACGAATAACGCCGCTCGCACCAAGACGTTTGGCCTGTGCTTCGTTGACCAGTGAAGAGTCTTTAACGCTCAGACGCAGACGGGTGATACAGGCATCGATACCGGTCAGGTTAGTGGCCCCCCCGATTGCGGCGATGTACTGACGTGCCAGACCACTCACATCCTGCTCAGAAGCCGTGCTGACATTCACATCCTGACCATCAGCTTCGTCACCGGCCACCGCCAGTTCACGGCCCGGGGTCAGCAGGTTGAATTTCTGGATAGTGAAACGGAACACCACGTAGTAGATAACGAAGAACACCAGACCTTGCAGAATCAGCATGTACCAGTGAACCGCCAGCGGGTTACGAGACGAAAGCACCATATCCACCAGACCCGCACTGAAGCCGAAACCGGCAATCCACTGCATGGTCGCTGCAATAAACACGGAAATACCGGTCAGCACAGCGTGGATGAAGTACAGCACCGGAGCCACGAACATGAAGGAGAATTCCAGCGGTTCGGTAATACCGGTGAAGAAGGCAGCAAACGCACCCGCCATCATAATACCCAGTACTTTGGCTTTGTTTTCCGGACGAGCACAATGGTAGATAGCCAGCGCTGCACCCGGCAGGCCGAACATCATGATTGGGAAGAAGCCTGCCTGATAACGACCGGTGATCCCGATTTCCGCTTTACCAGCAGCGATAGACTGCGCGCCACCCAGGAAATTAGGAATATCGTTGATACCCGCGACGTCAAACCAGAACACGGAGTTCAGGGCATGGTGCAGACCGACCGGAATCAGCAGACGGTTGAAGAAGGCATAGATGCCTGCCCCCGCTGAACCCAGTTTCTGGATATGTTCACCAAAGCCAACCAGACCGCTAAAGACGACCGGCCAGATGTACATCAGGATGAATGCCACAACGATCATGACGAATGACGTCAGAATCGGCACCAGACGACGACCGCTAAAGAAGGACAGCGCTTTTGGCAGCTCAACGCTGCTAAAGCGGTTGTACAATTCCGCAGCGATAATACCGACCATAATCCCAACGAACTGGTTTTTGATCTTGCCAAACGCGGCAGGAACCTGATCGGCAGGAATTTTCTGGATCATGGTGACGGCGGCTGGCGAACACAGCGTCGTTAATACCAGGAAACCAACGAAGCCTGCCAGCGCGGCAGCCCCGTCTTTGTCTTTGGACATACCGTAGGCAACACCTACTGCAAACAGCACACCCATGTTATCGATGATTGCAGAGCCGGACTGGATAAACAGCGCCGCCAGCGCATTATCCCCACCCCAGCTTACCGGGTCGATCCAGTAACCGACCCCCATTAGAATTGCTGCTGCAGGCAGCGTGGCAACCGGCACCATCAGTGCGCGGCCAACCTTTTGCAAGTAACCTAAAAGACTCACGTTATTCCCCCTCTGACCCCACACCGGGTGCATAGAAATAGTATTTTTTATTGTCTTACTTAACCTGAAAGCACGGCCTTTTTTCACGACAATGTAAGTGTGTGAAAAATTAATTCGCCTCGCAAATTAAAAGCGCACTTTTTGTGATTTTAATCACCAAATATCGTTATTAACCCTCCTCTTTGCTGGCTAACAAGCAAAACTTATTTTATGATTAAAAAAATCAAAACGGATTGCCCCCATCGGGAGCGAAACTGAGTTACGCTTTACACTTAACTTGCACGCAATCCACTAACTTTTAATCAACTTTAGAGGTGAACAATGAGACTGATTCCTCTGGCAACAGCTGAACAAGTCGGTAAATGGGCGGCCCGCCATATCGTACATCGCATCAATGCATTCAAACCTACGGCGGATCGTCCGTTCCTGCTTGGCCTGCCAACCGGTGGTACTCCTCTCACCGCCTACAAAGCGTTAGTTGAAATGCACAAAGCGGGCCAGGTTAGCTTCAAGCATGTTGTCACCTTCAACATGGACGAATACGTCGGCCTGCCGAAGGAACATCCGGAAAGCTATCACAGCTTTATGCACCGCAACTTTTTCGATCACGTTGATATCCCGGCAGAAAATATTAACCTGCTGAATGGTAATGCGCCGGATATTGACGCAGAATGCCGTCAATACGAAGAAAAAATCCGTTCATATGGCAAAATTCACCTGTTTATGGGCGGCGTTGGCAACGATGGTCACATCGCCTTCAACGAACCCGCGTCATCGCTGGCTTCTCGTACCCGTATCAAAACCCTGACCCATGACACCCGGGTGGCAAACTCCCGTTTCTTCGACGGCGATGTCAGTCAGGTGCCGAAATACGCACTGACCGTGGGCGTGGGTACGCTTCTGGATGCAGAAGAGGTGATGATTCTGGTTCTGGGCGGCCAGAAAGCGCAGGCTCTGCAAGCTGCCGTTGAAGGCAACGTGAACCACATGTGGACCATTAGCTGTCTGCAACTGCATCCGAAAGCGGTGATGGTGTGCGACGAGCCGTCCACCATGGAACTGAAAGTAAAAACATTGAAATACTTCAATGAATTAGAAGCGGAAAATATTAAAGGTCTGTAATTGTGTTTCGTTCCGCACATCCTGCGGGACGACACCCATTTGTTAACCGGGGGTCGTTATGTATGCTTTAACCCATTGCCGGATTTTCACCGGCCATGAAATTCTGGATGACCACGCGCTGATTGTCGCGGATGGCCTGATTGACCGTCTCTGCCCGCTGGCTGAGCTGCCGCCCAATATCGAACAGCGTGACCTCAATGGCGCAACGCTGGCCCCCGGATTTATTGACGTTCAACTCAATGGTTGCGGCGGCGTACAGTTCAACGACACCCCCGAAGCCGTGAGCGTTGAAACGCTGGAAATCATGCAGCGTGCCAATGAAAAATCAGGCTGTACAAGCTTCCTGCCGACACTTATCACCAGCAGCGATGACCTGATGAAACAGGGCATTCAGGTGATGCGTGATTACCTGGCAAAATATTCCCATCAGGCGCTTGGCCTGCACCTCGAAGGCCCGTGGCTGAATATCGTTAAAAAAGGCACCCATAACCCGAAATTTATTCGCAAACCGGATGCCGAACTGGTAGATGACCTCTGCGCCAATGCTGACGTCATCACCAAAGTAACGCTGGCGCCTGAAATGGCGGGCACCGACGTCATCCGCAAACTGGCGGCGGCGGGAATTGTCGTTTCTGCGGGTCACTCAAATGCGACATTAAAAGAAGCAAAAACCGGCTTCCGTGCGGGCATCACTTTCGCCACACATTTATATAACGCGATGCCGTACATCACCGGGCGTGAACCTGGGTTGACGGGTGCGATTCTGGATGATACCGATGTTTATTGCGGGATCATTGCAGATGGCCTGCATGTCGATTACGTTAATGTCCGTAATGCGAAGCGCCTGAAAGGCGACAAACTCTGTTTAGTCACGGATGCAACCGCACCCGCAGGGGCGGATATTGACCAGTTCATTTTTGCTGGTAAAACAATATACTACCGTAATGGATTGTGTGTGGATGAAAACGGCACGCTGAGCGGCTCCTCCCTGACGATGATTGAAGGGGTGAGGAACCTGGTTGAGCATGTGGGCATTGCGCTAGATGAAGCCCTGCGCATGGCGACCCTGTACCCGGCTCGCGCAATAGGCGTCGACGGGCAACTCGGTAGCATCGCGCCGGGCAAAGTCGCCAACCTGACCGCCTTCACGCACGATTATAAAATAATCCAGACCATCGTTAATGGTAACGAGGTCGTCAGCGAGTAAAGAATAGGTATGACATCAGGCGGACAAGCTCAGATTGGTAACGTTGATCTCGTTAAACAACTTAACAGTGCGGCGGTTTACCGCCTGATTGATCAACTCGGTCCTATTTCGCGAATTCAAATTGCCGAGCAGAGCCAGCTTGCGCCCGCCAGCGTGACAAAAATCACGCGTCAGCTTATTGAGCGCGGCCTGATCAAAGAAGTCGATCAGCAGGCTTCCACCGGGGGCCGCCGCGCAATCTCGATTATCACGGAAACCCGCAATTTTCAGGCTATCGGCGTACGGCTTGGGCGTTCCGATACCACCCTCACCCTCTACGATCTGAGCAGCAAAGTGCTGGCGCAAGAGCATTATCCCCTGCCGGAGCGGACCCAGGAAACGCTGGAACACGCGCTGCTCAATACCATCAGTACCTTTATTGAAGGCTGCCAGCGTAAGATTCGTGAACTGATCGCCATCTCGGTCATTTTGCCGGGCCTTGTCGATCCGGAAAGCGGCGTCATTCGCTATATGCCGCATATTCAGGTGGAAAACTGGGGGCTGGTTGAGGCACTGGAAAAACGTTTCAAATTAACCTGTTTCGTCGGTCACGATATCCGCAGTCTGGCCCTTGCTGAGCACTACTTTGGGGCAAGTCAGGACTGTGAAGACTCCATTCTGGTGCGAGTTCACCGCGGAACCGGGGCCGGAATCATCTCTAACGGGCGCATTTTTATCGGCCGTAACGGCAATGTGGGTGAAATTGGCCACATCCAGGTGGAGCCGCTCGGTGAGCGATGTCACTGCGGCAACTTCGGTTGTCTGGAAACCATCGCCGCCAATGCCTCCATTGAACAACGCGTACGTCATCTGCTGGAACAGGGCTACCAAAGCCGCGTGACGCTGGATGACTGCACGATCAAAAACATCTGCAAAGCCGCAAACAAAGGCGATGCGCTGGCCTGTGAAGTGATTGAGTACGTGGGCCGCCATCTGGGTAAAACCATTGCCATCGCCATTAACCTCTTTAACCCGCAGAAAGTGGTCATCGCCGGGGAGATCGTTGAAGCGGAGAAAGTGTTACTGCCCGCCATCGAAGGCTGCATTAACACCCAGTCGCTGAAAGCGTTTCGTAAAAATCTGCCGGTGGTGCGCTCGACACTTGATCATCGCTCGGCGATTGGCGCTTTCGCCCTGGTGAAGCGCGCCATGCTCAACGGCATGCTGCTGCAACGCTTGCTGGAAAGCTGACAGGGTAAGCAAACGCAGCCAACGCATAGGCAACTTGACGTATGGCGGGTATAGTTATTGATTCTCTTTTTAACCGGGTAGTCCATGACCATTCAGAACGTAATCTGTGATATTGACGGCGTGCTGATGCACGATAACGTTGCCGTGCCAGGCGCTGCGGAGTTTATTCATCGAATTCTGGAAAAGGGGATGCCACTGGTGGTACTCACCAACTACCCTTCCCAGACGGGACAGGATCTGGCAAACCGCTTTGCTTCCGCCGGTATTGATGTGCCCGCCAGCGTCTTTTATACCTCCGCGATGGCAACAGCAGACTTCCTTAAACGCCAGGAAGGGAAAAAAGCCTACGTTGTCGGCGAAGGCGCATTGATTCACGAGCTCTATAAAGCCGGGTTTACCATTACGGATATCAACCCGGATTTCGTCATCGTGGGCGAAACGCGCTCGTACAACTGGGAAATGATGCACAAGGCGGCCTTCTTCGTCGCCAACGGCGCCCGTTTTATTGCCACCAACCCGGACACCCACGGGCGCGGCTACTACCCTGGCTGCGGCGCACTGTGTGCCGGGATTGAAAAAATCTCCGGTCGTGAGCCTTTCTATGTTGGAAAGCCAAGTCCGTGGATTATCCGCGCCGCACTTAATACGATGCAGGCACACTCAGAGCAGACGGTGATTGTCGGTGACAATTTGCGTACCGATATCCTTGCAGGCTTCCAGGCGGGTCTTGAGACCATTCTGGTGCTCTCAGGCGTATCGACGCTGGATGATATCGACAGCATGCCGTTTCGGCCTTCATGGATTTACCCTTCGGTTGCTGAAATCGACATTTTTTAATCAAAACCACGTCCCCGGACGTGGTTTTTCATTTTCAGCACTGATAAAAAACACACCATTCAATAAAAAGCGCTAAAAATTGATAATTCATCAATGCCGAAGCTCAATTCATGTGCTTTTTTCAGCATTCGGCAATCGCCATTGCGCTTTTTACTTTCACGGCGGTAAAACGCTTGCACGCGTCACACCTTTGCGGCATTTTCTTAAACAAGCAATAAGACAACGCGATGACGCGGCGTCTGCACTCACACAACACTGCATTGCATTAAAGTAACGGAGAAGTCTATGTGTTCTATTTTTGGCGTACTGGATATTAAAACCGACGCGGTTGAGCTGCGTAAAAAAGCGCTCGAATTATCCCGCCTGATGCGCCACCGCGGCCCGGACTGGTCTGGCGTTTATGCCAGCGATAAAGCGATTCTTGCCCATGAGCGTCTGTCTATTGTTGACGTCAATGCGGGTGCCCAGCCGCTGTACAACGAGAAAAAAACACATGCGCTGGCCGTGAACGGCGAAATCTACAACCATCAGGCTCTGCGCGCGGAATATGGCGATCGTTACCAGTTCCAGACCGGCTCTGACTGTGAAGTTATCCTCGCACTGTATCAGGAAAAAGGCCCGGAGTTCCTCGACGACCTGCAAGGCATGTTTGCTTTCGCTCTGTACGACAGCGAAAAAGACGCCTATCTGATTGGTCGTGACCATATCGGCATCATCCCGCTGTATATGGGCCATGACGAGCACGGCAACTTCTATGTCGCTTCCGAAATGAAAGCACTGGTGCCGGTGTGCCGTACCATTAAAGAGTTCCCGGCAGGCAGCTACCTGTGGAGCAAAGACGGTGAAATCCGTTCTTACTACCAGCGTGACTGGTTCGAATATGACGCGGTGAAAGACAACATCACTGACAAAAACGAACTGCGTCAGGCGCTGGAAGATTCCGTGAAGAGCCACCTGATGTCAGACGTACCGTATGGCGTCCTGCTCTCTGGCGGCCTGGACTCCTCCGTCATCTCCGCCATCACCAAAAAATTCGCCGCCCGTCGTGTGGAAGATCAGGAACGCTCTGAGGCCTGGTGGCCGCAGTTGCACTCCTTCGCCGTGGGTCTGAAAGGTGCGCCGGATCTGAAAGCCGCGCAGGAAGTGGCCAACCATCTGGGTACCGTTCACCACGAAATCCACTTTACTGTGCAGGAAGGGCTGGACGCGATTCGCGACGTGATTTATCACATCGAAACTTACGATGTGACCACCATTCGCGCCTCGACCCCGATGTACCTGATGTCGCGCAAAATCAAAGCGATGGGCATCAAAATGGTGCTGTCTGGCGAAGGTTCTGACGAAGTGTTTGGCGGCTACCTGTACTTCCATAAAGCGCCGAATGCCAAAGAGCTGCATGAAGAGACCGTACGTAAACTGCAGGCTCTGCACATGTTCGACTGCGCGCGTGCCAACAAAGCGATGTCTGCCTGGGGCGTAGAAGCGCGTGTACCATTCCTGGATAAGGCATTCCTCGATGTGGCAATGCGCATCAACCCGCAGGATAAAATGTGCGGCAACGGCAAAATGGAAAAACACATCCTGCGTGAGTGTTTCGAATCCTATCTGCCGGCAAGCGTTGCATGGCGCCAGAAAGAGCAGTTCTCTGACGGCGTAGGCTACAGCTGGATCGACACGCTGAAAGAAGTGGCCGCCCAGCAGGTTAGCGATCAGCAACTCGCAACAGCCAGCTTCCGTTTCCCGTACAACACGCCGGGTTCGAAAGAAGCGTACCTGTACCGCGAAGTTTTTGAAGAGCTGTTCCCGGTACCAAGCGCCGCTGAATGTGTCCCTGGCGGCCCGTCTGTGGCGTGCTCATCCGCAAAAGCGATCGAGTGGGATGAATCATTCAAAACCATGAACGATCCATCAGGTCGTGCGGTTGGCGTACACCAGTCCGCCTACAAATAAGCGATTGTTATCGTTCAAGGCCCTGCGGGGCCTTTTTTATTTCTGCGTATTTTTGCTATGCAAAATCGATAAATAACCAATAATTGCCGAATTATGCGCCATGCTGTTCGCAACCTAACCAAACAGTCACATTCCGGCAATTTTCGATGAAAAAGGTATTGACGCTGTAAGGCCCAATACGCATAATGCGCCCCGCAACGCCGATAAGGTAACGCGAAAAAAAGATGGCTACTTAGCTCAGCTGGTTAGAGCACAGCACTCATAATGCTGGGGTCACAGGTTCGATTCCCGTAGTAGCCACCATCTTTTTTTGCGGGAGTGGCGAAATTGGTAGACGCACCAGATTTAGGTTCTGGCGCCGCAAGGTGTGCGAGTTCAAGTCTCGCCTCCCGCACCATTCACCCATAAGCGTTGCACGGATGGGGTATCGCCAAGCGGTACGGCACCGGTTTTTGATACCGGCATTCCCTGGTTCGAATCCAGGTACCCCAGCCATATTTTTCGATGTTTGCGGTTCACCGCGACGGTATTGGGGTATCGCCAAGCGGTAAGGCACCGGTTTTTGATACCGGCATTCCCTGGTTCGAATCCAGGTACCCCAGCCAGTCGAAAGCTGGTTGCAGTAAAAAAATTTGGCTACTTAGCTCAGCTGGTTAGAGCACAGCACTCATAATGCTGGGGTCACAGGTTCGATTCCCGTAGTAGCCACCATATTCAAGGATTGGTGTTTGTAAGAACATTAATCTGAGTAAAAAATTGTTGGGGTATCGCCAAGCGGTAAGGCAGCGGATTCTGATTCCGCCATCCGAGGTTCGAATCCTTGTACCCCAGCCAATTTCAAAAAGTCGTTTGCTTTCGGGTAGACGCAAAGGTTGAAGTTTTATGATTAACGCGTAGAATTTCACACCTATTGGGGTATCGCCAAGCGGTAAGGCAGCGGATTCTGATTCCGCCATCCGAGGTTCGAATCCTTGTACCCCAGCCACTTAAAAAGCAAAAAGCTCGCTTCGGCGGGCTTTTTGCTTTTCTGCCGTACGTAGAAGAAAAACGGCGGTTTCCCGCCGTCGCTTTACAGTCCTAACGCATATTTCAGCGCCTGGCGTTTGAGTACGCCAGCACGTTCCGCCGCCATCAATCCGATGTTACGTAGCACGCGTACCGGGCCGAGATCGTTACTGAACCCGGCGTGGAACAAATCCATCCCGCTTTGCATAATAAAGTTGTCCGCCATACGGCGCGTCTGATAGCGCTTGAGCACCGAATGACTTGCCCAGTCTTCACCATGGCTACGCGCCCTTGTCAGCACATCCAGCAGGCAGTCTACATCGCGATAGCCGAGGTTTACCCCCTGCCCCGCCAGCGGATGAATGGTATGCGCCGCATCGCCCACCAGCGCCAGCCCAGGACGAACATATTGCAATGCATGACGACGCGTGAGCGGGAAGGCTCCGGCAGCGACCGGCGTCACATTCCCCAGACGAGACGGGAAGTGCGTAGCGATTTCCTGCTGCAACTGCACCATGTTTAATGATTGCAACTGACGAATACGGGCAGGCGTGTCATACCAGACCAGCGATGCCCAATGATCAAACAGCGGCAGGAAGGCATGCGGTCCGTCGGGGGTAAAGTGCTGCCAGGTACTGTCTCCCGGCGCATTTTCACATTCGACGGTAATCAGCATGCAGGATTGTTGATAGTTCCAGGCATGGATACCAATACCCGCACATTGACGCACCCATGAATTCCCCCCGTCAGCGCCAATCACCAGCTTTGTCGAAAGGGTTTCGCCATCGTCAAACGTCAGCTCATGGAGATCGTTAACAACACGCATCGCGTCGAGAGCCCCCGGCACCCGCAGCGTGACCTGCGGATGACGCTCCAGCGCGTCCCACAGCGCACGCTGCAGAACGTTGTTTTCCACCATATAGCCCAGCAGCGGCAGCTTTAATTCCCGAGCGTCGAAGACGACATGCGCGTTTTCCCACTCCCAGGTTTCCAGTTGTCGCCAGGGGTGACAGCGCATCGCCTGAACCGCATCCCAGACGCCCAGCTCCCGCAACAGCATGACGGAGGACGAACTGATAGCCGAAATGCGCACATCCGGCTGTGCCGCCGCATCAAACGCTGGCGGCGCAAGTTGTTCAATGACCGTGACAGTAAAACCCTGCTGCGCTAAACCCAGCGCCAGCGCCCCGCCGACCATTCCGCCGCCGACAACCGCGACCTCAGTAGATTGATTTATCATGGCCCATTATCCTTAAACGAGATTTTCCTAAGTTTACCGGATTTTTTACATCTTGAGTCTGACAAGCGTCATACTGGTCAGCACACGACCAAAGCATTACAATACGCGCCCTGCATTGGGGCATTAATCAAAGCATGAGCAAGTCGATGACAAAAAAACTCCATATTAAAACCTGGGGCTGTCAGATGAACGAATACGATTCATCAAAGATGGCCGATCTGCTGGATGCGACCCACGGATACCAACTCACCGAGAACGCGGAAGAAGCGGACGTACTGTTGCTGAACACCTGCTCTATCCGTGAGAAGGCGCAGGAAAAAGTTTTCCATCAGTTAGGTCGCTGGAAGCTGATCAAGCAAAAAAGACCCGACGTCATCATTGGCGTTGGCGGCTGCGTCGCCTCTCAGGAAGGTCACCATATTCGCCAGCGAGCCCATTATGTGGACATCATTTTTGGACCACAAACCCTGCACCGTCTGCCGGAAATGATCAACTCCGTGCGTGGTAATCGCAGCCCGGTTGTGGACGTCAGCTTCCCGGAGATCGAGAAATTCGACCGCCTGCCAGAGCCAAAAGCCGAAGGCCCGACCGCATTTGTCTCCATCATGGAAGGCTGCAACAAGTACTGCACTTACTGCGTCGTGCCCTATACCCGTGGCGAAGAAGTCAGCCGTCCGTGCGACGATATCCTGTTTGAAATCGCACAGCTGGCCGCACAGGGCGTACGTGAAGTGAACCTGCTTGGCCAAAACGTAAACGCCTGGCGCGGTGAGAATTATGACGGTAGCACCGGTTCTTTCGCCGATCTGCTGCGTCTGGTCGCCGCGATTGACGGCATTGACCGTATTCGTTTTACCACCAGCCACCCGATCGAATTTACTGACGATATCATCGACGTTTACCGCGATACGCCGGAGCTGGTGAGCTTCCTGCATCTGCCGGTGCAAAGCGGCGCTGACCGCGTGCTGAATCTGATGGGCCGTACCCATACCGCACTGGAATACAAAGCGATTATTCGCAAACTGCGCGCTGCGCGTCCGGATATTCAAATCAGTTCTGACTTTATCGTCGGCTTCCCGGGGGAAACCACCCAGGACTTCGAACAGACCATGAAGCTGATTGCCGACGTGAATTTCGACGTGAGCTACAGCTTTATTTTCTCCGCCCGCCCAGGCACACCTGCAGCCGATATGGTTGACGACGTACCGGATGAGGATAAAAAGCAGCGTCTGTATATCCTGCAGGAGCGTATCAACCAGCAGGCAACGGCCTGGAGCCGTCGGATGATCGGCACAACCCAGCGCATCCTGGTGGAAGGCACGTCCCGTAAGAGCATCATGGAGCTGTCTGGCCGTACCGAAAATAACCGCGTGGTGAATTTCGAAGGCAAACCGGAGATGGTCGGTAAATTCGTTGATGTGGAAATCACCGACGTCTGGACCAACTCCCTGCGCGGTAACGTCGTGCGCACCGAAGACGAGATGGGCCTGCGTATCGCGGAATCCCCAGAGTCGGTTATCGCCCGTACCCGCAAAGAGAATGACATCGGCGTAGGTCTCTACCAGCCTTAATCTTCCCGCCCCTGAATCATTCGCGTTGCAGAAAGACGGCAAGCAAGCGCCCCCCCGGGAGCATAGATAACTATGTGACCGGGTGAACGCGCGCAGCCAACGCCTCTGCGGCGTGAAGGATGACGGGGCAGGTCTTGCATTTCCCCTTTCCCACCCTCATATCTATCGCAATGCTTGCGCCTTTATTCTATGGCGTGAATAATTCTCTGAAAGGCTGACAGCCTCAGGCTGCATAAGCCAGGCCCCATTCGGCACTATCTGAATAAGAGGAACAGTTTGAACATAGATACCCGTGAAATTACCCTAATGCCCGCAGACAACGCTCGCCTGCTGAGCCTGTGCGGACCGTTTGATGACAATATCAAACAACTGGAACGGCGACTGGGCATCGAGATTAACCGTCGCGATAATCACTTCAAACTCACCGGACGTACCATCTGCGTGAATGCTGCGGCAGACATTCTGCTCAGCCTCTATGTCGATACAGCCCCCATGCGCGGGCAAACTCAGGATATCGAACCGGAACAAATCCATCTGGCGATTAAAGAAGCCCGCGTACTTGAGCAAAGCGCGGAGAGCGTGCCGGAGTATGGTAAAGCGGTCAATATCAAAACCAAGCGCGGCGTAATTAAACCGCGTACGCCAAATCAGGCGCAGTACATCGCCAATATTCTTGAGCATGACATCACCTTTGGCGTGGGTCCGGCCGGTACGGGTAAAACCTACCTGGCGGTCGCCGCAGCGGTTGATGCACTGGAGCGTCAGGACGTTCGCCGTATCCTGCTGACCCGCCCGGCGGTGGAAGCCGGGGAAAAACTGGGCTTCTTGCCAGGCGATTTAAGCCAAAAAGTGGACCCGTACCTACGCCCGCTGTACGACGCGCTGTTCGAGATGCTCGGCTTTGAGAAAGTGGAGAAGCTGATTGAGCGTAACGTCATCGAAGTCGCCCCGCTGGCCTATATGCGCGGTCGCACCCTGAATGACGCCTTTATTATTCTCGATGAAAGCCAGAACACCACCATCGAACAGATGAAGATGTTCCTGACCCGTATTGGCTTTAATTCCAAAGCGGTCATCACCGGCGACGTTACGCAGATTGACCTGCCACGCAACGTGAAATCCGGCCTGCGCCACGCCATTGAAGTACTGGCAGAAGTCGATGAAATCAGTTTTAACTTTTTCCACAGCGAAGACGTTGTCCGTCATCCTGTTGTCGCACGCATCGTGAATGCTTACGAAGCCTGGGAAGAAGCCGATCAAAAACGCAGAGCGGAACAGGCCACCGAGCGCAAACGCGAAGCTCAGGAGCAAGAGCAAAAATGAGTCAGGTGATCCTCGATTTACAGCTGGCATGTGAAGACAACGGCGGTTTGCCGGAAGAAGCACAATTTCAGGGCTGGCTGGATGCGGTCATCCCGCAATTTCAGGAAGAAGCGGAAGTGACCATTCGTCTCGTGGATGAGGCGGAAAGTCATGAGTTAAACCTGACCTGGCGCGGGAAAGATAAGCCGACCAACGTGCTCTCTTTCCCGTTTGAAGCGCCGCCGGGCATCGAAATGCCGCTGCTGGGTGATTTGATCATTTGCCGCCAGGTGGTTGAGCAGGAAGCCAAAGAACAGGGCAAACTGCTTGATGCACACTGGGCGCATATGGTTATTCACGGCAGTCTGCACCTGCTGGGCTACGACCATATTGAAGATGACGAAGCCGAAGAGATGGAAGGCCTCGAAACAGAGATAATGCTTGCTCTGGGATATGAGGATCCGTACATTTCCGAGAAGGAGTAGTCCGTGTGGCTATTTGTAGCCATGCTGACAAAAAATGCTGCCAGGCGCTGAGTTTACGCGTCCTGGCGACAGAACAACCAACATGAGAACCCAAACGACGCCATGAGCGACGACAATTCACACAGTAGCGACATTAACAACAAGAAGGGATTCTTCTCCCTTTTACTCAGCCAACTTTTTCACGGCGAACCCAAAAACCGTGATGAGTTACTGGAGCTGATCCGTGATTCCGGGCAGAACGAGCTTATCGATCAGGATACGCGCGAAATGCTCGAAGGGGTAATGGACATCGCCGACCAGCGCGTTCGCGATATCATGATCCCCCGCTCGCAAATGATTACCCTGAAACGCAACCAAAGCCTCGATGAATGTCTTGATGTCATCATTGAGTCTGCACACTCGCGCTTCCCGGTGATCAGCGAAGACAAGGATCACATTGAAGGGATCTTGATGGCCAAGGATTTGCTGCCGTTTATGCGCAGCGATGCCGAAGCTTTCAGCATGGAAAAAGTGCTACGCCAGGCCGTGGTGGTTCCGGAAAGCAAACGGGTTGACCGTATGCTCAAAGAGTTTCGCTCCCAGCGTTACCACATGGCTATTGTGATTGACGAATTCGGCGGCGTGTCGGGTCTTGTCACTATCGAAGATATTCTTGAACTTATCGTCGGCGAAATCGAAGACGAATATGACGATGAAGAAGATATCGATTTCCGCCAGCTTAGCCGTCATACCTGGACCGTGCGCGCCCTTGCGCCTATCGAAGATTTCAACGAAACCTTCGGCACCCATTTTAGCGATGACGAAGTCGATACGATTGGCGGTCTGGTCATGCAGGCCTTCGGGCATCTGCCTGCGCGTGGCGAATCCATTGATATCGATGGTTACCAATTTAAAGTCGCCATGGCGGACAGTCGACGTATTATTCAGGTTCATGTAAGAATGCCGGACGATTCCCCCGTTCCGAAATTGGATGAGTAATGTAAATGGCATTTGCCCCACTGTTTGAACGCCAGCGCGTACGTCTGCTGCTGGCGCTACTCTTCGGAGCCAGCGGAACGCTGGCTTTTTCACCTTATGATATCTGGCCTGCTGCGATTATCGCCCTTATGGGGCTGCAGGCGCTCACCCTCAACCGTCGTCCGGTACAAGCCGCCTGGGTAGGTTATTTCTGGGGACTCGGCCTGTTTGGCTCCGGTATTCACTGGGTGTATGTCAGCGTCGCGCAATTTGGCGGCATGCCGGGGCCGGTCAACGTGTTCCTGGTGGTGCTGCTTGCCGCTTATCTTTCGCTCTATACCGGATTGTTCGCCGGTTTGCTTTCCCGTCTGTGGCCAAAAACGACATGGCTGCGCGTGGCGGTAGCCGCACCGGTTATCTGGCAACTGAGTGAGTTTTTGCGCGGCTGGGTGCTGACGGGCTTTCCGTGGCTGCAGTTCGGCTACAGCCAGATTGACGGACCGCTCAAAGGCCTGGCACCGATATTCGGCGTCGATGCCATTACCTTCCTGCTGATGTCGGTGAGCGGCCTGCTGGTCCTCGCGGCGACAAAACGCTGCTGGCGGCCTTTGATTATGGCACTGGTGCTCTTTGCCCTGCCCTTCCCGCTGCGCTATATCCAGTGGTATCAGTTGCTGCCGGAAAGAACGACGAAGGTGTCGCTGGTACAAGGCAATATCCCGCAGGCGCTCAAGTGGGACGAAGGTCAGCTGCTGGATACGCTGAAAGTTTACCTCAACGCCAGTCAGCCGGAATTGGGCAAATCACAGCTCATCATCTGGCCGGAATCTGCGATTTCCGATCTTGAAATCAACCAGCAGCGTTTCCTGGGCATGATGGATGATTTGATGCGCACAAATGACAGTACGCTCATCACCGGGATTGTGGATGCTCGTCTTAACCAGCAGAACCGTTACGACACCTACAACACCATCATCACCCTCGGCAAAGACAGCGCGTACAGCTATAGCTCGACCGATCGCTATAACAAAAATCACCTGGTGCCGTTTGGCGAATTTGTCCCGCTGGAATCAATCCTCCGTCCGCTGGCGCCGTTCTTTGACCTGCCGATGTCGTCATTCAGCCGTGGACCCTATGTTCAGCCTCCGCTGTCGGCACACGGTTACAAGCTGACCCCGGCGGTCTGCTACGAAATTATCCTTGGCGAGCAGGTGCGCGATAATTTCCGCCCGGATACCGATTTCCTGCTGACTATCTCGAATGATGCCTGGTTTGGTAAGTCGATAGGCCCATGGCAGCACTTCCAGATGGCGCGTATGCGTTCGCTGGAGCTGGCACGTCCGTTACTGCGCAGCACCAATAACGGCATTACAGCGGTGATTGGGCCAACCGGTGAAATCCAGGCGATGATCCCGCAATTTACCCGCCAGGTACTGACCGCGAAAGTGACGCCAACTTCCGGCATGACACCTTATGCCCGCATGGGGAACTGGCCGCTGTGGGCTCTGACCGCGCTGCTCGGTTTTGGCGCACTGATCATGAGCCTGAGACAACGCCGCAAATAGTTTTTCCTCCTGAGCCCTCTTCCACAATGAAGAGGGCTTTTCCGTGATATTCCCCGCAAAAGCCATTTCTGGCACATCAATTGCTTTATAAATTCATGTAACTGCGATTTTCCCCGATGTGCGAAGAGCTCGCACCATGACGGATCGCACACAGCACCAAAATGGTGCAATGGAAGATTTTTGCCTTCAAACGGTGCGGTGCACTTCGCAAAAACAAACAATACCGCAGCAAAATCTTTACATTAAGCCAAACTAAATGCTAACAAACGCATACAACACTGCACGCATTTGCAGCAGGATATAACAAACACAACACTCACAATGGGTATCAATGCGTCTCTGGCGCGACGATAAAGGAGTTGGATATGCAATTACGTAAACTGGCCACAGCAATGCTGGTTATGGGAATGTCTGCCGGTCTGGCACATGCCGCTGATGAAGCGAAACCTGCTGATGCGGCCGCTCCGGCAGAGGCGCAACAGCCTACTCTGGAAAAAATTGCCAAAAACGGCGTGATCGTGGTCGGGCACCGTGAATCTTCCGTACCGTTCTCCTATTACGACAACGAACAAAAAGTCGTGGGTTACTCTCAGGACTACTCCAACGCTATCGTTGAAGCAGTGAAGAAAAAACTCAACAAACCCGATCTGGAAGTCAAACTGATTCCAATCACCTCACAAAACCGTATTCCGTTGCTGCAAAACGGCACCTTTGATTTCGAATGCGGCTCCACCACTAACAACGTGGAACGTCAGAAACAAGCGGCTTTCTCTGACACCATCTTCGTTGTTGGTACCCGTCTGTTGGCCAAAAAAGGCGGCGACATTAAAGATTTCCCGGATCTGAAAGGCAAAGCGGTGGTGGTGACCTCCGGTACAACCTCTGAGATCCTGCTGCACAAACTGAATGACGAGCAGAAAATGGATATGCGCATCATCAGCGCCAAAGACCATGGCGACTCTTTCCGTACCCTGGAAAGCGGCCGCGCCGTGGCCTTTATGATGGATGACGCCCTGCTGGCGGGTGAACGTGCAAAAGCGAAGAAACCGGACAACTGGGACATCGTGGGTAAACCGCAGTCTCACGAAGCCTACGGCTGTATGCTGCGTAAAAATGACCCGGAATTCAAAAAGCTGATGGACGACTCCATCGCTCAGGCACAGACCTCCGGCGAAGCGGCGAAATGGTTTGATAAGTGGTTCAAAAACCCAATCCCGCCGAAAAACATGAACATCAACTTTGACCTGTCTGATGACATGAAAGCGCTGTTCAAAGAACCGAACGATAAGGCTCTGAACTAATTAATTAAAAAGAATACACACATTTATTCATGTTGTATCAGGGCTGTACTGAGCCGCTCCCCAAAGGCCAACTAAAAACGTAATGGTCGGGGTAAGCAAAGGCAGCCCACGCAAAGCGGCGTGGCGAATGAAGTGTAGTCAGGGGCGGGATAGCCTGCCCTCTCGATTGTTGAAGCAGCACGGACAGACTATACGTTGAATGGTCGTTCCCCATTCGACGCGAACACAAGCTCTTCGCACAATCTTCGAGGGTAGCGCTGCTACCCTTTTTTTTCCGGAGTAGATTTATGTCCATAGACTGGAACTGGGGAATTTTCCTGCAACAAGCCCCGTTCGGCAACACAACCTATCTGGGCTGGCTATGGAGCGGTTTTCAGGTCACGATCGCGCTGTCGATCACTGCCTGGATCATCGCTTTTTTGGTTGGTTCTCTGTTTGGTATTCTGCGTACTGTTCCCAACCGCATCCTGTCGGGCATCGGCACCTGCTATGTGGAATTGTTCCGTAACGTCCCGTTAATCGTACAGTTCTTTACCTGGTATCTGGTGGTACCGGAACTGCTGCCGGAAAATATCGGTATGTGGTTCAAATCTGAACTGGACCCTAACATTCAATTCTTTGTCTCCTCGATGGTCTGCCTTGGCTTGTTCACTGCTGCGCGTGTTTGCGAGCAGGTTCGTGCAGCAATCCAGTCGCTGCCACGCGGGCAGAAGAACGCCGGTCTCGCCATGGGCCTGACGCTATCGCAAACGTACCGCTATGTTCTGCTGCCGAATGCGTATCGCGTGATTGTGCCGCCGATGACCTCTGAGATGATGAACCTGGTAAAAAACTCCGCTATCGCCTCCACTATCGGATTGGTGGATATGGCGGCACAGGCGGGTAAGCTGCTGGATTACTCTGCACACGCCTGGGAGTCTTTCACCGCGATTACCGTCGCGTACGTGTTAATTAACGCCTTCATTATGTTGGTGATGAATCTGGTAGAACGCAAAATTCGCCTGCCGGGCAATATGGGGGGCAAATAATGTACGAGTTTGACTGGAGTTCTATTGTTCCTTCCCTACCGTATTTGATGGCAGGACTGGTGATTACGCTGAAAATCACTGTCACCGCGATCATTGTGGGTATCGTCTGGGGTACTCTGCTGGCGGTCATGCGCCTGTCCACTTTTGCGCCAGTGGCCTGGTTTGCAAAAGCCTATGTGAACGTCTTCCGTTCCATTCCGCTGGTCATGGTGTTGCTGTGGTTCTATTTGATTGTGCCGGGGCTGTTGCAAAACGTACTCGGCCTGTCGCCGAAGTCGGATATTCGCCTGATATCAGCGATGGTGGCGTTCTCAATGTTCGAGGCCGCGTACTATTCTGAGATCATCCGTGCCGGTATCCAGAGTATCTCTCGCGGACAGTCAAGCGCTGCACTGGCGCTGGGGATGACCCACTGGCAGTCAATGAAATTGATCATTCTGCCACAGGCATTCCGCGCGATGGTCCCGCTGCTCCTGACCCAGGGGATTGTCCTGTTCCAGGATACCTCGCTGGTGTACGTGTTGAGCCTTGCAGACTTCTTCCGTACCGCCTCCACCATTGGCGAGCGCGACGGAACGCAGGTCGAGATGATCCTGTTTGCCGGTGCCGTTTATTTTGCTATTAGCCTGAGTGCTTCGTTGTTGGTCAGCTATTTGAAGAAAAGGACAGTTTAATGATTACCCTGAAAAATGTTTCTAAATGGTATGGTCACTTTCAGGTGCTGACCGACTGCTCCACGCAAGTGAAAAAAGGCGAAGTGGTGGTCGTATGTGGTCCGTCCGGTTCGGGCAAATCGACGCTCATCAAAACGGTGAACGGCCTGGAGCCTGTGCAGAAAGGGGAAATCATCGTCAACGGCACCACCGTTAACGATAAGAAAACCAATCTGGCCACCCTGCGTTCTCACGTTGGGATGGTGTTCCAGCATTTCGAACTGTTCCCGCATCTGTCGATCATCGAGAACCTGACCCTGGCGCAGGTGAAAGTGCTTAAGCGTGATAAATCCGCCGCACGCGAAAAAGGGCTGAAACTGCTTGAGCGCGTTGGTTTGTCTGCCCATGCTAACAAGTTTCCGGCCCAGCTTTCCGGCGGTCAGCAACAGCGTGTGGCGATTGCCCGCGCCCTGTGTATGGATCCGGTCGCCATGTTATTTGATGAACCGACATCCGCGCTTGACCCGGAAATGATCAACGAAGTGCTGGACGTGATGGTCGAACTGGCGAATGAAGGCATGACTATGATGGTGGTCACCCACGAAATGGGCTTTGCCCGTAAAGTGGCAAACCGAGTCATCTTTATGGATGAAGGCAAAATTGTCGAAGACTCAGCGAAAGAAGAGTTTTTCGCCAACCCGAAATCTGACCGTGCGAAAGACTTCCTCGCCAAAATCCTGCATTAATCGTTCCGACGCGCATTCTGAGGAATGCGCGTCTCATCACGCTTTACTTTTTCACTTCTCGTCTGATTTACAGCAACGCTTTAACCTTGTCGCACATTAATGCTAACAAGGAGTTGCTATGGTTCAGCCCATTATTCTTGATTGCGATCCGGGTCATGATGACGCAATCGCAATTGTTCTCGCCCTCGCCTCACCTGAACTCGACGTTAAAGCCATTACCTCGTCGGCGGGTAACCAGACCCCGGATAAAACGCTTAATAACGTGTTACGTATGCTGACGTTGCTAAAACGTACCGATATCCCGGTGGTGGGCGGTGCCATCAAACCGCTGATGCGCGAATTGATCATTGCCGACAATGTGCACGGCGAAAGCGGGCTGGATGGCCCGCAATTACCGGATCCGGCCTTCCGCCCGCAAGACTGCACCGCAGTCGAGCTGATGGCGAAGGTGCTGCGTGAATCGACCGTCCCCGTCACTGTTGTCTCGACCGGGCCACAGACCAACGTGGCTCTGCTGCTAAATAGCCACCCGGAACTGCATAGCAAAATTGATCGTATTGTGATTATGGGTGGCGCGATGTCACTCGGGAACTGGACGCCAGCAGCGGAATTTAATATCTACGTCGACCCGGAAGCCGCCGAGATCGTCTTCCAGTCCGGTATTCCGGTAGTGATGGCGGGTCTGGATGTCACCCATCGGGCGCAAATTCATGCGGATGACATTGAGCGCTTCCGTACTATCGGTAACCCGATTTCCACTATCGTGGCCGAACTGCTCGACTTCTTTATGGAGTATCACAAGCAGGAAAAATGGGGATTTGTCGGCGCACCGTTGCATGACCCGTGCACGATCGCCTGGCTGCTGAAACCGGAAATTTTCACTACCGTGGAACGGTGGGTAGGCGTGGAAACCCAGGGCAAATATACCCAGGGGATGACGGTGGTTGATTACTACTTCCTGACGGGCAATAAACCGAATGCCACTGTGATGGTTGACGTGAACCGAGAGGGGTTTGTGGATCTGCTGGCAGAACGACTGAGGTTCTACAGTGCGGTCTGATGCCATCACCCCAGCCCTCTCCCACCGGGAGAGGGTGCAAACACTAAAAACGGTAACATGAGGGTTACCGTTTTGCGTTTACCTATGGCTCAAACGGCCTTCTCTGGAACTGGTCATGCCCGCACTTCGGACATAGCGGCAGCACATCCGGCGTGTAGACTGCGAGGTGGAAATGGCACTTCTCGCAGACCAGATTGCCCAACCCCACTACTTCACCGCTGTGGTAAACGCCATGGTGGTTAAGATCCTGGAACACCTCGCGCCACTCCAGCTGCGTTTTATCGGTGATATCCGCGAGCTCCTGCCATAAGCTTTCCTTTATTACCCGCATAAACACGCTATCGGTGGCATCATCCTGGCTCTCTTCATAGCTGCGAGCAAATTCCTCCAGATCCCGGCGCACCGCGCGCGTCAGTTCCTCGATTTCAGTACGCGTTAGCTCCCCGGTCTGGCTTACTCGTTGACGGGCCTGTGCCACCAGCGCATCGATATCCCTTTCGCCATTGCGCAGACGTTCGGTCAATGAGGCGACCAGTTCGCGGTAATATTGAGCAACCTTGTTCATTGTTTCCTCTCCCGGGCAGTTAACCTGTTCTAATAATAGACGTTATTCAGGGACTACTTTGCCAGTCAACCCACATATTTTACAAATGTCCTGCTGCTAGCTGCATGTGGCACATCGGCGCTAATTAACTGCAAAAATAAATATACACTTATTGCAGAAAATGCCGCCACGCATGACAAAATAAATCAAAAAAAATGATCTAAAAAATAATTTCATATTTAAATAATAAACTTTAAAATAGGCCATCAATCATTCCAGGACACCTTAAAAAGGAGAATTAAATTGCCACAGACTAGATAGTGTCGTCACAAGATTTTAGCCCAGAGAGCGATGCATCTGATCTGGACGGCAGCGAGAAATGAGGCCGT
>NZ_CBFFRL010000031.1:0-33620 GCF_965644215.1 Phytobacter sp. V69 | reverse complement strand
TAGTCATGATAATAGGGCCTTCTGATTAGAAGGCCCTATTATCAATGATTTTTATCCTCGTGACGACACTATCTAGCGAAAACCCCTCGTTTTACACAGATTTTGTGTTCAATTAAGGATATTCTTAGCGCGGCAGCGAGATTTTGCGCTCTTTAGCAGGACGATAAAGCACCAGCGTTTTACCGATGACCTGTACGTTACAGGCGCCGGTTTCGCGTACAATAGCTTCCACGATCAATGTCTTAGTTTCGCGGTCTTCAGAAGCGATTTTGACCTTGATAAGTTCATGGTGCTCTAACGCTTGTTCGATCTCGGCCAGTACCCCTTCGGTCAAACCATTGTTGCCAAGCATCACTACAGGCTTGAGCGGATGTGCCAGACCTTTCAGGTGCTGTTTTTGTTTAGTACTCAGATTCATCGTATATTTTGCTTACGTTGGGATTGAAAACGGGTCATTCTACCGCCATCTCCCATATATCACCAAATCGCCGCGTGTAATTTTACGTTGCTGTATACGATGAACCCAGACGGAATGTGAAATGACAGGTAAGAAGCGTTCTGCCAGCTCGAGTCGCTGGCTTCAGGAACACTTTAGCGATAAATATGTTCAACAGGCGCAGAAAAAAGGCTTGCGTTCCCGTGCCTGGTTTAAACTTGATGAAATACAGCAAAGTGACAAACTTTTTAAGCCGGGAATGACGGTTGTCGATCTCGGTGCCGCTCCTGGTGGCTGGTCGCAATATGCGGTCACGCAGATCGGGGGGACAGGCCGTATCATCGCGTGTGATCTTTTACCTATGGATCCAATCGTTGGTGTGGACTTCCTTCAGGGTGACTTTCGTGATGAATTAGTCCTGAAAGCATTACTGGATCGAGTCGGGGACAGTAAAGTACAAGTTGTCATGTCAGATATGGCACCAAACATGAGCGGAACCCCAGCGGTTGATATCCCTCGCTCAATGTACCTGGTGGAACTGGCGCTGCAGATGTGCCGGGATGTGCTGGCGCCTGGTGGTGGTTTTGTTGTGAAAGTCTTTCAGGGCGAAGGTTTCGATGAGTACCTTAGGGAAATTCGCTCTCTGTTTACGAAAGTTAAAGTTCGTAAGCCGGACTCTTCCCGTGCACGTTCACGAGAAGTGTACATTGTAGCGACCGGGCGAAAACTATAGTAACCTGACGCTGTTTTTAACACAGTTGTAATATGAGGTTAATCCCTTGAGTGACATGGCGAAAAACCTAATACTCTGGCTGGTCATTGCCGTTGTGCTGATGTCAGTATTCCAGAGCTTTGGGCCCAGCGAGTCTAATGGCCGTAAGGTGGATTACTCTACCTTCCTGCAGGAGGTCAATCAGGACCAGGTTCGCGAAGCGCGTATCAACGGACGTGAGATCAACGTTACCAAGAAAGATAGTAACCGTTACACGACTTACATCCCGGTTAACGATCCGAAACTGCTTGATAACCTGCTGACGAAAAACGTCAAAGTGGTTGGCGAGCCGCCGGAAGAACCTAGCCTGCTGGCTTCAATCTTTATTTCCTGGTTCCCGATGCTGTTGCTGATAGGGGTCTGGATATTCTTTATGCGCCAAATGCAGGGCGGAGGTGGCAAAGGTGCCATGTCGTTCGGCAAGAGCAAGGCGCGCATGCTCACCGAAGATCAGATTAAAACCACTTTCGCGGATGTTGCCGGTTGCGACGAAGCAAAAGAAGAAGTGGGTGAACTGGTCGAATACCTGCGTGAGCCGAGCCGCTTCCAGAAACTGGGCGGTAAAATCCCGAAAGGCGTCCTGATGGTCGGCCCTCCGGGTACCGGTAAAACGCTGCTTGCGAAAGCTATCGCGGGTGAAGCGAAGGTCCCATTCTTTACGATTTCTGGTTCTGACTTTGTGGAAATGTTCGTCGGTGTTGGTGCATCCCGTGTGCGTGACATGTTCGAACAAGCCAAAAAAGCGGCACCGTGCATCATCTTCATCGATGAAATCGACGCCGTCGGTCGCCAGCGTGGTGCCGGTCTGGGTGGTGGTCATGATGAACGTGAGCAGACCCTGAACCAGATGCTGGTTGAAATGGACGGCTTTGAGGGTAACGAAGGTATTATCGTTATCGCGGCAACTAACCGTCCTGACGTGCTTGACCCTGCGCTGCTGCGTCCGGGCCGTTTCGACCGTCAGGTCGTCGTAGGCCTGCCGGATGTTCGCGGTCGTGAGCAGATCCTGAAAGTGCATATGCGTCGCGTACCGCTGTCTCCGGACATCGATGCGGCAATTATCGCGCGTGGTACACCGGGCTTCTCTGGTGCGGATCTTGCCAACCTGGTGAACGAAGCAGCGCTGTTTGCTGCCCGTGGCAACAAACGCGTTGTGTCGATGGTTGAGTTCGAAAAAGCGAAAGACAAAATCATGATGGGTGCGGAACGTCGCTCCATGGTGATGACGGAAGCGCAGAAAGAGTCCACTGCTTACCATGAAGCTGGTCATGCGATTATTGGTCGTCTGGTACCGTCACATGACCCGGTACACAAAGTGACAATTATCCCGCGTGGTCGTGCGCTGGGCGTGACGTTCTTCCTGCCGGAAGGTGATGCGATCAGCGCGAGCCGTCAGAAACTGGAAAGTCAGATTTCCACACTGTACGGTGGTCGTCTGGCCGAAGAGATTATCTACGGTGTGGATCAGGTTTCTACCGGGGCGTCTAACGACATCAAAGTCGCGACCAATCTGGCACGTAACATGGTGACCCAATGGGGCTACTCCGACAAACTCGGTCCGCTGCTGTACGCGGAAGAAGAGGGCGAAGTATTCCTGGGACGCAGCGTTGCGAAAGCGAAGCACATGTCTGATGAGACTGCGCGCATTATCGACCAGGAAGTGAAAGCGCTGATTGAACGTAACTACGATCGCGCTCGTAAAATCCTTGGCGAAAACATGGATATTCTTCACGCGATGAAAGATGCGCTGATGAAGTATGAAACCATTGATGCACCGCAAATCGATGATCTGATGGCCCGCCGTGATGTGCGTCCGCCAGCAGGCTGGGAAGATCCTGGCACCAACAATTCTGGCAGCAATGGTACTCCAACTGCGCCGCGCCCGGTCGATGAGCCGCGCACGCCGAACCCGGGTAACACGATGTCTGAACAGTTGGGCGATAAGTAAGTTTTCTATTGTCGATGATGTGTTCGTTTGCTGAAACCCTGGGGCTTGCTCCGGGGTTTTTCTTTTTTCGCATAACCAAAAATTCAAAAGGTTTTACGTCATGAAATTGCATGCCCAGGGTTCTTTCCTCGATCTCTCTCATCCGCATGTGATGGGGATCCTCAACATGACGCCGGATTCCTTTTCCGATGGCGGGACGCATAACACGCTGATCGAGGCGGTCAGGCATGCCAATCTGATGATCAATGCAGGCGCGACGATTATTGATGTCGGCGGAGAATCAACCCGACCTGGGGCTGCAGATGTGACTGTGGAAGAAGAGCTGGAGCGTGTTATTCCGGTTGTTGAGGCGATAGCGCAGCGCTTTGAAGTCTGGATTTCTGTCGACACGTCTAAACCCGAAGTGATCCGTGAATCGGCCCGGGTGGGGGCGCACATCATCAATGATATCCGTTCGTTGACTGAGCCCGGCGCTCTGGAAGCGGCAGCGGAAACTGGCCTCCCTGTTTGTCTGATGCATATGCAGGGCCAGCCTAAGACCATGCAGGAAGCGCCGAAATATGATGATGTCTTTGCGGATGTACATCGCTTCTTTATTGACCACATTGTACGTTGCGAGCGGGCGGGTATCTCAAAAGAGAAATTGTTGCTCGACCCTGGATTTGGTTTCGGTAAGAATCTCACACACAACTACGCGCTCCTCGCCCGCCTGGCGGAGTTTCATCATTTTAACCTGCCTTTGCTGGTGGGTATGTCGCGTAAATCGATGGTAGGCCAACTCCTGAACGTTGGCCCGAATGAAAGATTGAGTGGCAGCCTGGCGTGCGCGGTGATTGCTGCAATGCAAGGGGCGCACATTATTCGTGTCCACGATGTAAAAGAAACGGTTGAAGCCATGCGGGTGGTGGAAGCCACACTGTCAGCGAAGGAAAACAAACGCTATGAGTAATCGTAAATATTTCGGCACCGATGGCATCCGTGGTCGCGTTGGTGATTCGCCAATCACCCCTGATTTTGTGCTCAAGCTAGGCTGGGCGGCGGGTAAAGTGCTGGCTCGTCATGGTTCGCGTAAAATCATTATTGGCAAAGATACCCGTATTTCCGGCTATATGCTGGAGTCCGCACTGGAAGCGGGTCTCGCTGCCGCAGGTTTATCTGCTTCTTTTACCGGGCCAATGCCAACCCCCGCAGTGGCGTATCTGACCCGTACGTTTCGTGCGGAAGCCGGTATCGTCATCTCTGCGTCGCACAACCCCTTCTATGACAACGGCATTAAGTTCTTTTCTATCGACGGTACCAAGCTGCCGGATGCGGTAGAAGAGGCCATTGAAGCCGAGATGGAAAAAGACATTACCTGTGTCGATTCCGCCGAACTGGGTAAAGCCAGCCGTATCGTAGATGCCGCAGGCCGTTATATCGAATTTTGCAAAGCGACATTCCCGAACGAGCTCAGCCTGAACACGCTTAAAATCGTTGTGGACTGCGCGAACGGTGCCACTTACCACATTGCGCCAAGCGTCTTCCGTGAGCTGGGTGCGAAAGTGATCACCATGGGTTGCGAGCCTGATGGCGTCAACATTAATGAGAACTGTGGTGCAACGGATGTTCGCGCATTGCAGCAGCGTGTTCTGAGCGAAAAAGCCGATTTGGGTATCGCGTTCGATGGCGACGGTGACCGTGTGATCATGGTTGACCACGAAGGTAACAAAGTTGATGGCGACCAGATTCTCTACATTATTGCTCGTGAAGCGCTGCGTCAGGGGCAATTACGCGGCGGTGCGGTAGGTACGCTGATGAGTAACATGGGGCTGGAGCTGGCGTTAAAACAGCTCGGCATCCCGTTTGCCCGCGCGAAAGTGGGTGACCGCTATGTCCTGGAAAAATTGCAGGAGAAGGGCTGGCGTCTCGGCGCAGAAAACTCAGGCCACGTCATTCTGCTGGACAAAACGACGACTGGTGACGGTATCGTGGCGGGTTTACAGGTCGTGGCGGCAATGGTGCGTAATCATATGAGCCTGCATGATTTGTGCAGCGGAATGAAGATGTTCCCGCAGATTCTGGTAAACGTGCGTTATACCGCCAGCGACATTGATCCGCTTGAGAATGAGCAGGTTAAATCCGTTACCGCCGAGGTTGAAGCTGCGCTGGGCAATCGTGGCCGCGTGCTGTTGCGTAAATCCGGTACTGAGCCGCTGATTCGCGTCATGGTTGAAGGTGAGGTTGAAGAGCAAGTGGTTGATTTTGCCAACCGTATCGCCGATGCGGTTAAAGCGGTTTAACGGTCTTTAAGTGTCTAAAAAGGCGGCATTTGATGTCTTTTTACTGCGCAGTATCGACGTTTTTGCTGTTTTTTTCCGCACTTGATAAAATGCGATTAAAATGGCCTTGCGAAGGTGATTCGCTTTGGTTAGTATTCACACCCGCTTCAGTGGGAAACTTTAACAACCCACTTTTATTGGTTTGAAGCATTGGCATGCGGCAACCCCGCAAGGAACAGGTTGATTATGTACGAAGCTCTTTTAGTTGTTTTCCTTATTGTGGCAATTGGCCTTGTTGGTTTAATCATGCTGCAGCAAGGTAAAGGCGCTGATATGGGAGCCTCATTTGGCGCAGGCGCTTCTGCAACGTTGTTCGGTTCAGGTGGTTCTGGTAACTTCATGACCCGTATGACCGCTGTGTTGGCGACACTGTTCTTCATCATCAGTCTGGTGCTGGGCAACATCAATACCAATAAAACCAATAAAGGAAGCGAATGGGAAAGACTGAGTGCTCCGGCTCAAACTGAGCAGACTCAGCCAGCAGCACCGGCACAGCCGAGCAGTGATATCCCGAAATAAGAAGTCGTCGTACCGAGGTGGTGGAATTGGTAGACACGCTACCTTGAGGTGGTAGTGCCCTAACGGGCTTGTGGGTTCGAGTCCCATCCTCGGTACCAATATTCCGAAAAAAAGACGCTGAAAAGCGTCTTTTTTTCGTCTGTATGTTGTAGTTAGGCCTTTGCGCCGCCACCCGACATTTCGCACTGCGTGCCCGGCGATCTGGTCTGGTAGCAGAACAACCGAATAACACGATGCAATGCGCCCCAAACTCTGCGCATAAAAAAGCCGCTTTCGCGGCTTTTGTCATGTTATATCAGCACTTACTTTGCTTTATTTTCCAAATTCTCAACCTGCGGCAGACCTGTCGCAGAAGAGGCGGAAAGCAGGCCGGACTGTGCATAACCGAACAGTTTTTCACGGGTATCGGTGATGTCCAGGTTACGCATGGTCAACTGACCAATACGATCGTCCGGGGAGAATACGGAATCGCCTTTCTCCATGGTCAGACGTTCTGGCTTGTAAGTCAGGTTGTCAGATACGGTATTCAGGATGGAGTAGTCGTTACCGCGACGCAGTTCCAGCGTCACTTCACCAGTAATCTGGCTTGCCACCCAGCGTTGCAGACCGTCACGCAACATCAGTGCCTGAGAATCGAACCAACGACCCTGATACAGCAGGCGGCCTAACTGGCGACCATGTGCGTGATATTGTTCGATGGTGTCTTCGTTGTGAATACCGGTCAGCAGACGCTCATACGCAATGTGCAGCAGCGCCATCCCCGGGGCTTCATAGATGCCCCGGCTTTTTGCTTCAATGATACGGTTTTCAATCTGGTCGCTCATGCCCAGACCGTGACGACCGCCGATGCGGTTTGCTTCCAGCATCATCTCAACGTCGTCGCTGAAGGTTTTACCGTTCAGCGCAACCGGATGACCCTGCTCAAAACGCACGGTCACTTCTTCTGCCGGGATTTTTACACTTTCATCCCAGAACTTAACGCCCATGATCGGGTTGACGATCTTAAGGCTGGAATTCAGGAATTCGAGATCCTTGGCTTCATGCGTTGCGCCGAGCATGTTCGAGTCGGTTGAGTATGCTTTTTCCACGGACATCTTGTAGTCGAAGCCGCAGGCAATCATGAATTCAGACATTTCATGACGGCCGCCGAGTTCATCGATAAAGTCAGTATCGAGCCACGGTTTGTAGATTTGCAGTTCGGCGTTGGTCAACAGGCCATAACGATAGAAACGCTCGATATCGTTACCTTTATAGGTACTGCCGTCGCCCCAGATGTTCACGCCGTCTTCTTTCATTGCTGCAACGAGCATCGTACCGGTCACAGCACGACCCAGCGGGGTGGTGTTGAAGTAGGTCAGACCGCCCGTTGTGTTATGAAAAGCGCCGCATTGAATTGCAGCAATGCCTTCGGCTACCAGCTGCTTACGGCAGTCGATCAGGCGGGCATTCTCCGCGCCATATTCCTTTGCACGACGAGGAATTGCGTCATAGTCGTCCTCGTCCGGTTGACCCAGATTCGCAGTGTATGCGTAAGGAACGGCACCTTTTTTGCGCATCCACAGCAGTGCCGCGCTGGTATCAAGGCCTCCGGAGAAGGCGATACCAATACGTTGACCAACCGGAAGATGCTTGAGAATCGTCGTCATAAAATAAATCCCTGCTGAATAGACCTATGGTGAGAGACTTAACAGCCACGCCATGATGTTTAACACCATTCACGGATGTTACGATAGTGAATGGTTATGCAAAATAAATGAGTTTTCATTTAAACATTTTTTGGCGATGACAGGAAGAGAAGAGTGCAATTTTCATCGCAATAATGGCTGGGAATGCCGCTTAAAAATGCATCCGCCATCGCGCCTGATAATACAAGGCCAGGCGCATAAAATGCAAACTTGTCAGGGTTGACAGATAGTTATGTTTATCAATATAATGAACGCAGATTATACGTCCCGTCTTCGGTACCAAATCCCAGCATTATTTGCAAATCTTCTGCTAATCGAGTAGAATTTGCCACGTTTCAGGCGCGGGGTGGAGCAGCTTGGTAGCTCGTCGGGCTCATAACCCGAAGGTCGTCGGTTCAAATCCGGCCCCCGCAACCACTTTCCCTAAGTGTTCTTTTTCAAATATACTATGAAGACTTTACGCCTTCGTCGCTGGATTTGAAAAAAATACTCCCGGAAGGTTCTCCAGGCCGCAGTTGCGGCTATAGGGTTCAGTTATTTAAAGCCCCGATTTATCGGGGTTTTTTGTTATCTGACTACGGAATAACTGGGCTTTATGCCCTTTTTTTATGTCTTGGGGGTGGGCTTGTCCACATTAGAGCAAAAATTAACAGAGATGATCACAGCACCGGTTGAAGCACTGGGCTACGAGCTGGTTGGTATTGAATTTGTGCGTGGTCGCACATCTACACTGCGCATCTATATTGATAGTGAAGATGGCATCAATGTTGATGATTGTGCCGATGTCAGCCACCAGGTCAGTGCGGTGATGGACGTTGAAGATCCGATTACCGTTGCTTACAACCTGGAAGTGTCCTCACCAGGCCTTGATCGTCCCTTATTCTCAGCGGAACACTACGCACGTTTTACGGGCGAAGAGGTGACGCTGGTCTTGCGCATGGCGGTACAGAACCGTCGTAAATGGCAAGGCGTTATCAAAGGTGTCGATGGCGAGATGATCACCGTTACGGTCGAAGGTAAAGATGAAGTGTTCGCATTGAGCAACATTCAGAAAGCGAACCTGGTCCCCCACTTTTAACAGTCTGGATTGAGGTGAAAGGCCCCCGATGAATAAAGAAATTTTGGCTGTTGTTGAAGCTGTTTCTAACGAAAAAGCGCTGCCGCGTGAAAAAATCTTCGAAGCGCTGGAAAGTGCTCTGGCTACAGCAACCAAGAAAAAATACGAGCAAGAGATCGATGTTCGCGTAGAAATCGATCGTAAAAGCGGTGACTTCGATACTTTCCGTCGTTGGGTGATTGTTGAAGAAGTGACCCAGCCGACTAAAGAAATCACGCTGGAAGCTGCGCGTTACGAAGACGAAAGTCTCAATGTGGGCGGATACGTTGAAGATCAGATTGAATCTGTCACCTTTGACCGTATTACTACCCAGACGGCAAAACAGGTTATCGTGCAGAAAGTGCGCGAAGCTGAACGTGCGATGGTTGTTGACCAGTTCCGCGAGCATGAAGGCGAAATCATCACGGGTGTGGTGAAGAAAGTGAACCGCGACAACATCACGCTTGATCTGGGCAGCAATGCCGAAGCGGTCATTCTGCGTGAAGACATGCTGCCGCGTGAAAACTTCCGCCCGGGCGACCGTATTCGCGGCGTTCTCTACGCGGTACGTCCAGAAGCACGTGGTGCGCAGCTATTCGTGACGCGTTCCAAACCTGAGATGCTGATCGAACTGTTCCGCATTGAAGTGCCGGAAATCGGTGAAGAAGTTATCGAAATCAAAGCGGCGGCTCGCGATCCAGGTTCTCGTGCAAAAATTGCTGTAAAAACCAACGACAAACGTATCGACCCGGTTGGTGCGTGCGTCGGGATGCGTGGTGCGCGTGTTCAGGCGGTATCAACCGAGCTGGGCGGCGAGCGTATCGATATCGTCCTGTGGGATGATAACCCGGCGCAGTTCGTTATTAACGCCATGGCACCTGCTGATGTTGCTTCTATCGTTGTTGATGAAGACAAGCACACCATGGATATCGCCGTTGAAGCCGGAAACCTGGCTCAGGCGATTGGCCGTAATGGCCAGAACGTTCGTCTGGCTTCGCAGCTGAGCGGCTGGGAACTCAACGTGATGACCGTTGAAGACCTGCAGGCTAAGCATCAGGCAGAAGCCCATGCGGCGATCGACACCTTCACTCGCTACCTCGACATTGACGAAGATTTCGCCACTGTTCTGGTTGAAGAAGGTTTCTCTACGCTGGAAGAACTGGCATATGTGCCAATGAAAGAGCTGCTGGAAATCGACGGTCTGGATGAAGATACCGTTGAAGCCCTGCGTGAACGCGCGAAAAATGCCCTGACCACTCTGGCTCTGGCGCAGGAAGAAAGCATCGGTAATAAAGAACCAGCTGAAGACCTGCTGAATCTGGAAGGTTTGGACCGTGCGTTGGCGTTTAAACTGGCAGCCCGCGGTGTTTGTACGCTGGAAGATCTCGCCGACCAGGGCGTAGATGACCTGAGCGATATCGATGGTTTGACCGACGAGAAAGCCGGGGAGCTCATCATGGCCGCACGTAATATTTGCTGGTTTGGTGGCGAAGCGTAATAAACTGTAGCAGGAAGGAACAGCATGACAGATGTAACCGTAAAAACGCTGGCCGCTGAGATTCAGACTTCTGTGGACCGCCTGGTACAGCAATTCGCTGATGCAGGGATCCGCAAGTCGGCTGATGATTCAGTGACAGCACAAGAAAAGCAGACGTTGTTAGCGCATCTGAACCGTGAACACGGCTCAGCGCCTGACAAGCTGACGCTGCAGCGCAAGACGCGTAGCACATTAAACATTCAGGGTACCGGTGGGAAAAGTAAATCGGTACAGATCGAAGTCCGTAAAAAACGCACCTTTGTAAAACGCGATCCACAAGAGGCAGAACGTCTCGCAGCGGAAGAAGAGGCGCAGCGTGAAGCGGAAGAGAAGGCCCGTCGTGAGGCAGAGGAAGCTGCTAAGCGTGTAGCCGAGGAAAAAGCCAAACGTGATGCCGAAGAAAGAGCGAAGCGTGAAGCAGATGAAAAAGCCAAACGCGAATCTGCTGATAAGGCAAAACGTGAAGGTGCGGAAAATAGCAAAGTGAGCAACCAACAAACTGACGAAATGACCAGGACAGCCCAGGGTGAAAAAGCCCGTCGTGAAGCTGAAGCGCAAGATCTTAAGCGCAAAGCGGAAGAAGAGGCTCGTCGTAAGCTGGAAGAAAATGCGGTTCGCGTAGCTGAAGAGGCTCGTCGTATGGCTGAGGAAAACGAAAGCCGTTGGAATGCCAGCAGCGATAAAGAAGAAGAAAGCAGCGACTATCATGTCACTACATCTCAGCATGCTCGCCAGGCTGAAGATGACAGCGATCGTGAAGTTGAAGGCGGCCGCGGCCGTGGTCGCAACACGAAAGCGGCTCGTCCGGCTAAAAAAGGCAACAAGCACGCTGAGAGCAAAGCCGACCGTGAAGAAGCCCGTGCGGCTATTCGCGGTGGTAAAGGCGGCAAACAACGTAAAGGTTCTGCGCTGCAACAGAGCTTCCAGAAGCCTGCTCAAGCCGTTAACCGTGATGTTGTGATCGGTGAAACCCTGACCGTTGGCGAACTGGCTAACAAAATGGCAGTGAAAGGCTCTCAGGTCATCAAAGCGATGATGAAACTGGGCGCAATGGCCACCATCAACCAGGTTATCGATCAGGAAACCGCACAGCTTGTCGCCGAAGAAATGGGCCACAAAGTTATCCTCCGCCGTGAAAACGAGCTGGAAGAAGCGGTAATGAGCGACCGTGATACAGGTGCTGCGGCTGAACCGCGTGCGCCGGTCGTGACCATCATGGGTCACGTTGACCACGGTAAAACCTCTCTGCTGGACTACATTCGTTCAACGAAAGTGGCCTCTGGCGAAGCGGGTGGTATTACCCAGCATATCGGTGCTTACCACGTTGAAACTGACAACGGTATGATCACCTTCCTGGATACCCCGGGCCACGCCGCGTTTACCGCGATGCGTGCACGTGGTGCGCAGGCAACGGATATCGTGGTTCTGGTTGTGGCAGCAGACGATGGCGTGATGCCGCAGACAATCGAAGCTATCCAGCACGCGAAAGCGGCGCAGGTTCCGGTTGTTGTTGCAGTCAACAAAATCGATAAGCCAGAAGCGGATCCAGATCGCGTTAAAAATGAACTTTCCCAGTACGGCGTTATGCCGGAAGAGTGGGGCGGCGAAAGCCAATTCGTCCACGTATCTGCAAAAGCAGGTACCGGTATCGACGAACTGCTGGATGCTATCCTGCTGCAGGCAGAAGTTCTTGAGCTGAAAGCTATCCGTACCGGTATGGCGAGCGGTGTTGTGATCGAATCCTTCCTGGATAAAGGTCGTGGCCCTGTTGCTTCCGTTCTGGTTCGCGAAGGTACTCTGCACAAAGGCGACATCGTACTGTGTGGCTTCGAATATGGCCGCGTACGTGCGATGCGTGATGAACTCGGTCGTGAAGTGACCGAAGCGGGTCCGTCTATTCCGGTTGAAATCCTCGGTCTGTCCGGTGTTCCGGCTGCGGGTGATGAAGCGACTGTTGTACGTGACGAGAAGAAAGCACGTGAAGTTGCACTGTATCGTCAGGGCAAATTCCGTGAAGTCAAACTGGCACGTCAGCAGAAATCCAAACTGGAAAACATGTTCGCCAACATGACCGAAGGCGAAGTCCACGAAGTTAACGTCGTTCTGAAAGCGGACGTTCAGGGTTCTGTGGAAGCGATCTCCGATTCTCTGCTGAAACTGTCTACCGACGAAGTGAAAGTGAAGATCGTAGGTTCCGGTGTAGGTGGTATCACCGAGACCGACGCGACCCTGGCTACTGCTTCGAACGCCATTCTGGTTGGCTTTAACGTTCGTGCCGACGCCTCTGCGCGCCGCGTGATCGAAGCCGAAGGTCTGGATCTGCGTTACTACTCCGTCATCTATAACCTGATCGACGAAGTGAAAGCAGCGATGAGCGGCATGCTGTCTCCGGAGCTGAAACAGCAGATCATCGGTCTGGCAGAAGTGCGTGACGTGTTCAAATCACCGAAATTCGGTGCGATCGCGGGCTGTATGGTTACCGAAGGTCTCATCAAACGTCATAACCCAATCCGCGTACTGCGCGACAACGTTGTTATCTATGAAGGCGAGCTGGAATCCCTGCGCCGCTTCAAAGATGACGTTAACGAAGTCCGTAACGGCATGGAATGTGGTATCGGCGTGAAGAACTACAACGACGTTCGCGTTGGCGATATGATCGAAGTGTTCGAGATTATCGAGATCCAACGTACTATCGCATAATCTTAGTCGTCTTTCGGGCCGCCACTGCGTTGGCTTCGTGCGTTCGACCCGGTCACATAGTTATCTATGCTTCCGGGGACTTATGCTCTTGCTGCCTTGTTGCAACCCAAAATACTGAGAAGATGGTTTTGCGTAAGCCGGGTAAGCGAAGCGCCACCCGGCATGAATTTCAAAAGGGGCTTATAGCCCCTTTTTTGTCTGGAGAATTTATTATGGCGAAAGAATTTGGTCGCCCACAGCGTGTTGCCCAGGAGATGCAGAAAGAAATCGCTATCATCCTGCAACGCGAAATTAAAGATCCTCGTCTGGGCATGATGACCACCGTTTCTGGTGTGGAAATGTCCCGAGATCTGGCCTATGCCAAAGTGTTCGTTACCTTCCTGAACGACAAAGATGAAGCTGCTGTTAAAGCGGGCATCAAAGCGCTGCAGGAAGCATCTGGTTTCATCCGTACTCTGCTTGGCAAAGCAATGCGCCTGCGTATCGTGCCGGAACTGACCTTTTTCTACGACAACTCACTGGTGGAAGGGATGCGTATGTCTAACCTCGTCACCAGCGTGGTGAAACATGACGATGAACGTCGTGTGAACCCAACGGACGACAGCAAGGAGGACTGATGAGTCGTCCTCGTCGTCGCGGTCGCGATGTGCACGGAGTGCTGCTGCTGGATAAACCACAAGGTGCATCCAGCAATGATGTACTGCAAAAAGTTAAGCGTCTCTTTAATGCTAACCGCGCCGGTCATACCGGAGCGCTGGATCCGCTGGCAACGGGCATGCTGCCGGTTTGCCTGGGTGAGGCGACAAAGTTCTCCCAGTATCTGCTCGATTCTGACAAACGCTACCGCGTCATTGCGAAGCTGGGTCAGCGCACCGATACCTCGGATGCCGACGGTCAAATTGTCGAAGAGCGCCTGGTCAATTTTAGTGCCGGGCAGCTTGATGCCGCGCTGGAGACTTTTCGTGGTGATATCCAACAGATTCCCTCGATGTACTCCGCACTGAAATATCAGGGCAAAAAACTGTACGAGTACGCACGCCAGGGGATTGATGTTCCGCGTGAAGCCCGACCTATTACCGTCTATGAGCTTCTGTTCATTCGCCACGAAGGTGATGAGCTTGAGCTGGAAGTGCACTGCTCAAAAGGCACCTATATTCGTACGATTGTTGACGATCTGGGGGAGAAACTTGGCTGTGGTGCGCACGTGATTTATCTGCGTCGTCTGGCGGTGAGCAAATATCCCGCTAAGCGGATGGTCACGCTGGAACAACTGCATGAGCTTGTCGAGCAAGCGGAGAAACGGGACATTCCGGCTGCGCAATTGCTTGATCCGTTGTTAATGCCAATGGATAGCCCGGCAGCGGACTACCCAATCGTTAACCTTCCGCTGACCTCATCGGTCTACTTCCGCAACGGTAATCCGGTGAGTACCTCTGATGGGCCGAAGGAAGGTCTGGTGCGTGTCACCGAAGGTGACGAGGCAAAGTTTATCGGCATGGGCGAAATGGATGGTGAAGGGCGTGTTGCTCCGCGTCGCCTGGTGGTTGAGTACCCGCCAGCCTAAGCCTCATCTTGCGATAAACAGTCACTGCGAGTAGAATATCGCCGCTTAATGCCAGGTCAATTATTTAACAATATCTGGCATTGATTCCGGGGTTGCTGAATTAGAGATCGGCACCCTTTCATTTTTTTATCACTGGAGTACAAAATGTCTCTAAGCGTTGAAGCTAAAGCAAAAATCGTTTCTGAGTTCGGTCGTGGCGAAAACGACAGCGGTTCTACCGAAGTTCAGGTTGCACTGCTGACTGCACAGATCAACCACCTGCAGGGCCACTTTGCAGAGCACAAAAAAGATCACCACAGCCGTCGTGGTCTGCTGCGCATGGTTTCTCAGCGTCGTAAACTGCTCGACTACCTGAAACGTAAAGATGTTGCACGCTACACCGCGCTGATCGAGCGTCTGGGTCTGCGTCGCTAAGTCTTGCGAGTTTCAAGAAAGGGGCCGTAAGGCCCCTTTTTTCAACCAGACGGCAGCAATTAACAGTACAATAATGTATTGTTGCTATGAATGATCTTCGTTGCAGAGGTTCGCGCGGCTAATGAGAGGCTTTACCCACGAAAGCTGGGTTAGGGTTGTCATTAGTCGCGAGGATGCAGGAAGATCGGGTTTAAACGACAGCATTCCTGGAGTTTGCTGTCATTCATCAAGATTAAGAAAGGATAATATTTTGCTTAATCCGATCGTTCGTAAATTCCAGTACGGCCAGCACACCGTAACGCTGGAAACCGGCATGATGGCACGTCAGGCGACGGCAGCTGTTATGGTTAGCATGGATGACACCGCGGTATTCGTTACCGTTGTTGGTCAGAAAAAAGCTAAACCGGGTCAGGATTTCTTCCCGTTAACTGTTAACTATCAAGAGCGTACCTACGCTGCTGGTAAAATCCCGGGTGGCTTCTTCCGTCGTGAAGGTCGTCCAAGCGAAGGCGAAACCCTGATCGCGCGTCTGATTGACCGCCCGGTTCGTCCGCTGTTCCCGGAAGGCTTCGTTAACGAAGTTCAGGTTATCGCGACCGTGGTTTCCGTAAACCCGCAGGTTAACCCGGATATCGTTGCTATGATTGGTGCTTCCGCAGCACTGTCTCTGTCCGGTATTCCGTTCAATGGCCCGATTGGCGCAGCGCGCGTGGGTTACATTAACGATCAATACGTACTTAACCCGACCCAGGAAGAACTGAAATCCAGCAAACTGGATCTGGTTGTTGCGGGTACCGAAGGTGCGGTACTGATGGTTGAATCCGAAGCAGAACTGCTGAGTGAAGACCAGATGCTGGGCGCTGTGGTATTTGGCCACGACCAGCAGCAGGTTGTTATCCAGGCTATCAATGACTTGGTTAAAGAAGCAGGCAAACCGCGTTGGGACTGGCAGCCGGAAGCGGCAAACGACGCGCTGAATGCTCGCGTTGCTGCGCTGGCAGAATCTCGTCTGAGCGATGCTTACCGTGTGACTGACAAACAAGAGCGTTATGCTCTGGTTGACGTTATCAAATCTGAAACCGTTGCTACTCTGCTGGCGGAAGAAGAAACCCTGGACGCTGGCGAACTGGGCGACATCCTGCACGCAATCGAGAAAAACGTCGTTCGTAGCCGCGTACTGGCTGGTGAACCGCGTATCGACGGTCGTGAAAAAGACATGATCCGTGGTCTGGACGTTCGTACTGGCGTTCTGCCGCGTACTCACGGTTCTTCCCTGTTCACCCGTGGTGAAACTCAGGCGCTGGTGACGGCGACTCTGGGTACTGCACGTGATGCACAGAACATCGATGAACTGATGGGTGAGCGCACTGACAGCTTCCTGTTCCATTACAACTTCCCTCCGTACTCCGTAGGGGAAACCGGTATGGTCGGTTCGCCGAAGCGTCGTGAAATTGGTCACGGTCGTCTGGCGAAACGCGGCGTGCTGGCAGTAATGCCGGACGCTGACAAATTCCCGTACACCGTTCGTGTGGTTTCTGAAATCACCGAATCTAACGGTTCTTCTTCCATGGCTTCCGTGTGTGGTGCTTCTCTGGCACTGATGGATGCAGGCGTGCCGATCAAAGCCGCCGTTGCGGGTATCGCAATGGGTCTGGTGAAAGAAGGCGACAATTTTGTTGTTCTGTCTGACATTCTGGGCGATGAAGACCACCTGGGCGATATGGACTTCAAAGTGGCGGGCTCCCGCGACGGTATCTCTGCACTGCAGATGGATATCAAAATTGAAGGTATCACCAAAGAGATCATGCAGGTTGCGCTGAACCAGGCTAAAGGTGCGCGTCTGCACATCCTGGGCGTGATGGAACAGGCGATTAACGCGCCGCGCGGCGATATTTCTCAGTTCGCACCGCGTATCCACACCATTAAGATCAACCCGGACAAAATCAAAGACGTCATCGGTAAAGGTGGCTCTGTGATTCGTGCGCTGACCGAAGAGACCGGCACCACCATCGAAATCGAAGATGACGGCACCGTGAAAATCGCAGCGACCGACGGCGAGAAAGCGAAATTCGCTATTCGTCGTATCGAAGAGATCACTGCCGAAATCGAAGTAGGTCGTATCTACAACGGCAAAGTGACCCGCATCGTTGACTTCGGTGCGTTCGTTGCCATCGGCGGCGGTAAAGAAGGTCTGGTTCACATCTCTCAGATCGCTGATAAGCGCGTAGAGAAAGTGACTGACTATCTGCAGATGGGTCAGGAAGTACCGGTTAAAGTTCTGGAAGTTGACCGCCAGGGCCGTATCCGTCTGAGCATCAAAGAAGCCACTGAACAAACCCAGCCTGAAGCTGCGCCGGAAGCGCCGCAAACAGAGCAGGGCGAGTAAAATGGTGTTTGCCCTCCGCGAAAGCGGGGGGCTATTTATCTGGCAGGACGCCGTGTTTGCAGCCGGGGGACAGGACGTTCATCCAATTGTTGTCTTCGGGAGTGGGAAATGAAGCCTTTTTTGCGCTGGTGTTTCGTTGCGACAGCTTTAACGCTGGCAGGATGCAGCAACTCTGCCTGGCGTAAGAGCGAAGTCCTCGCAGTGCCACTGCAACCGACTTTGCAGCAAGAAGTGATTCTGGCGCGCATGGAACAAATTCTTGCCAGTCGGGCTTTATCCGATGATGAACGCGCACAGCTTTTATATGAGCGCGGAGTATTGTATGATAGCCTCGGTTTGAGAGCACTGGCGCGAAATGATTTTTCACAAGCGCTGGCTATCCGACCAGATATGCCTGAAGTATTCAATTACTTAGGCATTTATTTAACGCAGGCAGGCAATTTTGATGCTGCCTATGAAGCGTTTGATTCTGTACTTGAGCTTGATCCAACTTACAACTACGCGCACCTGAACCGCGGTATCGCATTGTATTACGGCGGTCGCAGTAAGTTAGCGCAAGATGATCTGCTGGCGTTTTATCAAGACGATCCCAATGACCCTTTCCGGAGTCTGTGGCTTTATATTGTTGAGCGGAAGCTCGATGAGAAGCAGGCTAAAGAAGCGCTGAAACAACGCTTCGAAAAATCGGGTAAAGAGCAATGGGGATGGAACATTGTCGAGTTCTACCTTGGCGATATTAGCGAACAAGAGCTAATGAACCGCCTGAAGGCAGACGCAACGGATAACACCTCGCTCGCTGAGCATCTCAGTGAAACCAACTTCTATTTAGGTAAGTACTACCTAAGTCTGGGGGAAAAGGACAGCGCTGCGGCACTGTTCAAATTAGCGGTGGCTAACAACGTTCACAATTTTGTTGAGCACCGTTATGCATTGTTGGAATTAGCGCTCTTGGGCCAGGAGCAAGACGACCTGGCAGAATCGGACCAGCAATAGCTGACGTACACATCAGCCCGTAATCATTTTTTTGATTGCCATCACCTTCGCGGGTGAGGGCGTTGTTGTTCGTTAATACACCTACTTTGAGCCGGTTCACACTTTTCAATGAAAATTGCAGATCAATTTCATGATGAGTTATGTAGACTGGCCGCCATTAATTCTGAGGCACACGTACTACATGGCTGAATTCGAAACCACTTTTGCAGATCTGGGCCTGAAGGCTCCTATCCTTGAAGCCCTTAACGATCTGGGTTACGAAAAACCATCTCCAATCCAGGCAGAGTGCATTCCGCATCTGCTGGGCGGTCGCGACGTTCTGGGTATGGCCCAGACCGGTAGCGGCAAAACCGCAGCGTTCTCTTTACCGCTGCTGAACAATCTTGATCCTGAGCTAAAAGCACCGCAAATCCTGGTGCTGGCACCGACCCGCGAACTGGCGGTACAGGTTGCTGAGGCGATGACAGATTTCTCTAAACACATGCGTGGCGTGAACGTGGTTGCCCTGTACGGCGGCCAGCGTTATGACGTGCAGTTACGCGCCCTGCGTCAAGGGCCGCAGATTGTTGTTGGTACCCCGGGTCGTCTGCTGGACCACCTGAAACGAGGTACCCTGGCTCTCTCTAAACTGAGCGGTCTGGTGCTGGATGAAGCTGACGAAATGCTGCGTATGGGCTTCATCGAAGACGTTGAAACCATTATGGCGGAGATCCCGGACGGTCATCAGACCGCACTGTTCTCTGCAACCATGCCGGAAGCGATTCGCCGCATTACCCGCCGCTTTATGAAAGAGCCGCAGGAAGTGCGCATTCAGTCCAGCGTGACTACACGCCCGGACATCAGCCAGAGCTACTGGACTGTGTACGGCATGCGTAAAAACGAAGCGCTGGTGCGTTTCCTGGAAGCAGAAGATTTTGATGCGGCGATTATCTTCGTTCGTACCAAAAACGCGACCCTGGAAGTGGCAGAAGCGCTGGAACGTAGCGGCTATAACAGCGCTGCGCTGAACGGCGACATGAACCAGGCCCTGCGTGAGCAGACTCTGGAGCGTCTGAAAGACGGTCGTCTGGATATCCTGATTGCAACCGACGTGGCAGCACGTGGTCTGGACGTTGAACGTATCAGCCTGGTTGTTAACTATGACATCCCGATGGACTCCGAATCTTACGTTCACCGTATCGGCCGTACCGGTCGTGCGGGTCGTGCTGGCCGCGCGCTGCTGTTCGTTGAGAACCGCGAACGTCGCCTGCTGCGTAATATCGAACGCACCATGAAGCTGACTATTCCGGAAGTGGAACTGCCGAATGCAGAACTGCTGGGCAAACGCCGTCTGGAGAAATTTGCTGCTAAAGTTCAGCAGCAGTTGGAAAGCAGCGATCTGGATCAGTACCGTGCACTGCTGGCGAAAATCCAGCCGTCTGCTGAAGGTGAAGAGCTGGATCTCGAAACGCTGGCCGCTGCTCTGCTGAAAATGGCGCAGGGTGAACGTACTCTGATCGTTCCGCCAGATGCGCCGATGCGCCCACGTCGCGAATTTAAAGAGCGCGATGATCGTTTCGAACGTCGTGGCGATCGTAATGATCGCGGCCCGCGTGGCGACCGTCCTGAGCGTGGTGGTGAAGACCGTCCGCGTCGTGAACGTCGTGATGCTGGCGAGATGGAACTGTACCGCATTGAAGTGGGCCGTGATGATGGTGTTGAAGTTCGTCATATCGTTGGCGCGATCGCTAACGAAGGCGACATCAGCAGCCGTTACATCGGTAACATCAAGCTGTTCGGTACCCACTCCACTATCGAACTGCCGAAAGGCATGCCGGGCGAAGTACTGCAGCACTTTACTCGCACCCGCATCCTGAACAAGCCGATGAACATGCAGCTGCTGGGCGATGCACAGCCGCGTCCTGAGCGTCGTGGTAACGGTGGTGAGCGTCGCGAAGGTGGCCGTAACTTCGGTGGTGGCGAACGTCGTGAAGGCGGTCGTGGCGAAGGTCGTAACTTCAGTGGTGAACGTCGCGCTCCGCGCCGTGACCGTGAAGAAGGCACCAGCCGTCGTCGTTTCGGTGACGCATAATCGCGCAGTAAGCCAGTTTTACACTTCGTAAAGTAATTGATACAACCCCGGTGCAAAACATCGGGGTTTCTTTTATCTGTTATGTACTCTTGTACTGGTACAATGCTGCGGTATTTTACCTTACTGGAGAAGAAAGCATGGCAACACTGACAACCACACAAGCAACCCCTTCGTTGCTTGCTGGTGTGGTGATTATTGGCGGAACGGTGATTGGTGCGGGGATGTTTTCACTGCCGGTGGTCATGTCAGGCGCGTGGTTCTTCTGGTCGATAGCGGCCCTAGTGTTCACCTGGTTTTGTATGCTGCACTCCGGGCTGATGATCCTGGAAGCTAACCTCAATTACCGCATCGGTGCCAGCTTCGATACGATCACCAAAGATTTGCTGGGTAACGGCTGGAATGTGATCAACGGCCTCTCCATCGCTTTTGTGCTCTATATCCTGACCTACGCCTATATTTCGGCGAGCGGCTCCATTCTGCACCATACCTTTTCTGAGCTGTCGCTAAACGTCCCGCCTCGTATTGCTGGCCTTGGGTTTGCGCTGCTGGTCGCGTTTATTGTCTGGTTGTCTACCCGCGCGGTAAGCCGGATGACGGCGATCGTACTGGGGGCGAAGGTCATCACCTTCTTCCTCACCTTCGGTAGCTTGCTGGGACACGTTCAGCCAGCGACATTATTCAACGTGGCGGAAAGTCACGCCTCGTACACGCCGTATTTGCTGATGACCCTGCCGTTCTGCCTGGCATCGTTTGGCTACCACGGTAACGTGCCCAGCCTGATGAAGTTCTACGGTAAAGATCCGCGCACGATCGTGAAGTGTCTGGTGTATGGCACGCTGCTGGCGCTGGGCCTGTATATGGTGTGGCTGCTCGGTACGATGGGGAATATCCCCCGTCCGGAGTTTATCGGCATTGCGCAGAAGGGCGGCAATATTGATGTGCTGGTGCAGGCGTTAAGCGGCATGCTGAACAGCCGCAGTCTGGATCTGCTACTGGTGGTGTTCTCTAACTTCGCGGTGGCGAGTTCCTTCCTCGGGGTGACACTCGGTCTGTTCGACTATCTGGCGGATCTGTTTGGTTTTGATGATTCGGCATTGGGGCGCTTTAAGACGGCGCTGCTGACGTTTTTGCCGCCAATTGTTGGTGGTTTGCTGTGGCCGAACGGTTTCCTCTATGCGATTGGCTATGCGGGGCTGGCGGCGACCATCTGGGCGGCGATTGTGCCGGCTTTACTGGCTAACGCATCACGTAAACGCTTTGGCAGTCCGCGTTTTCGCGTCTGGGGTGGCAAGCCGATGATTGCGCTGATTCTGCTGTTCGGCGTCGGAAATGCGCTGGTGCATGTGCTGTCGAGTTTTGATCTGTTGCCGGTTTACCGTTAGTTTTGCTAAGCCGGGCTACGGGATGGGTAGCCCGGATAAAGCGCATCGCGCTGCATCCGGGAAATACACTAACCCAACAGTTCTTCTTTCACCTGCATCGCCAAGTCAAACGAATACAGACGTGCCTGGTGATCGAAGATTTGACCGTTAACCATAATCTCATCGGCCTGGGTTTCACGCAGCACAGACTCCAGCCCGTGACGCACTTTCGCTTTGTCCCCTACCAGCGACATCCCCAGCGCCTGCTGTACACCGTACTGCTCTGACGGCGACCAGAACTGATCCATATTCTGGATCGGCGGTGGCAGCTGACCGGTTTCCCCGCGACGCAGCTTCACAAACGCCTGCTGCATGGAGGTAAACAGGAACTCCGCATCACGGTTACTGTCTGCCGCAACGATGTTGATACACGCCATGGCATACGGTTTTTCCAGCCGCGCGGACGGCTTGAACTGGGTGCGATAAAGTTGTAACGCCTGGAACAGCATATCCGGGGCAAAGTGCGAGGCAAACGCAAACGGCAGGCCAAGCTGTGCCGCCAGTTGGGCGCTGTACAGACTGGAACCTAACAGCCATACCGGGATTTTCTCGCCATAGCCTGGCACCGGGCGTACGTGCGGATTTGGGTCATTGGCATCAAACCAGTCCACCAGTTCGGCCACGTCGCGCGGAAAATTATCAATATCACCGCTCATATGGCGGCGCAGCGCGCGCATGGTCGGCTGATCGCTACCCGGTGCGCGTCCAATACCCAGATCGATACGGCCCGGATAGAGCGTATTGAGCGTGCCGAACTGTTCGGCAATCACCAACGGGGCATGGTTTGGCAGCATGACGCCGCCAGAACCCAAATGCAGTTTGTTGGTATTGGCCGCCAGATAACCAATCAGGACGGAAGTCGCCGCGCTGGCGATGCCGACCATATTGTGGTGCTCAGCCAGCCAGTAGCGGTGATATCCGCGCTGTTCAGCCAGTTTGGCGAGATCGAGGGAATGGGCGAAGGCCTCTTTGGCAGAAGCGCCCTGTGGGATCGGCGCAAGATCCAGCACCGAGAAAGCAATAGTTTTGTCAGTCATAAAGGCTCACTTTGCACAGCATAGTCATCAGATTGAAGGTCTTCTTCCAGCCTGGCGCATCGAGGATGCGTCGGCCAGAAAAGCTGCATCTTTAATAGTGCATTAAAATCTGATTACCGTTGTTAACAAAGTGAGCGGTTTCTCAGGCCTGTAATTCCAGACCCGGCAGGCGTCGCCAGTAGCCATTACAGTCGCTGTTTGCCTTAAGCGGCAACGGCGCGTGCCCGTTTTCATTGGCGCGGAAGGCGTCGAGCATGGCAAAGGTATCGTCACCCATTGGCGACAGACGCACCAAATCGACAATCCCCGCCATCGACTTAAGCTCATTGCCGAGATTGTAAACGTAGCCGCTCATGGTCTGAATACCATTTAATACAAACACCTGCTGGTTTTCCTGTGACAGCATGCTGCGCCCGTTCGGATATTTAATGCAGCAGGTTTCACACTCATCTTTGGGCTTGTCTTCCGAGCGTGCGGTAAAGCAGCGGGCAGACCAGGCGAGCGGCAGATGCCCGTAGCTCAGCACTTCCACTTCAAACTGGTCGCGGATACCCAAATCGGAACATTGATTCAGCAAATTGATAAGCCAGTCGCGGGAAAGCTCAACCGGCATGCACCAGCGCGTCATCCCCTGTTTGAGCAGCAGACGCAGCGTCACCGCGTTGTAGCAGTTCAGCGCGTGCCCGGCAACGAAAGGCAGTTTGCGGTCGGCGCACAGATTTACCACGCCGAGATCGCTGGCTTCCAGCAGGAAATCGCCGTTATCGACATAGCGTTTGAGCTCGTTGAGCTCGGACGGGGCCTGCACCAGCGCGAGGGTCGAGAGCACGACCTGTTTGCCACTGTCGGCAAGTTGCTTTGCCATATCCAGCCAGTCGCCGACTTTAGTCGCACGGCGCTTGCTGCAAACCGCTTCGCCCAGGTAAATCACATCCGCGCTGCTGGTGGCGGCCTGCTGGTAAAACGCCTCTAACGTCTCTTTTGACCAGTAGTAGAGCACTGGCCCGAGTGAATATTTCATCGTATTTCCTACTGCCATTTGCGATGGTAAGCGCCAAGCGTGGTTTGCGTGCCTTCCGACATTGCACCCAGCGTGTTCATCCAGGCGGACTGCGGCACGAAGTTCTGCGGATCGGCGATGCAGCGGTCAATGGCCTGTCGCCAGACTTTGGCTACCTGGCTCACATAGGCCGGGCTGCGTTGGCGGCCTTCGATTTTCACCGAGGCAATATTGGCGGCCAGCAGTTCCGGCAGCAGTTCCAGCGTGTTCAGGCTGGTGGGTTCTTCCAGTGCGTGATACCGCTCGCCATCGACAATGTAGCGGCCTTTGCACAACGTCGGATAACCAGCGTTTTCGCCATCCTGGTAACGGTCGATCAGCACTCCATTGAGGCGAGATTCCAGCCCCTGCGGCGTTTGCTGCCAGCGCACAAAACGCGCCGGGGAGCAGGCACCCACGGTATTCGGCGACTCGCCCGTCAGGTAAGAGGAGAGGTAGCAGCGGCCTTCCGCCATGATACACAGGCTGCCAAAGGCGAACACTTCCAGCGGCACAGGCGTGGCGCGGGCGAGCTGTTTAACCTGATGAATCGACAACACGCGCGGCAGGACAACGCGGGCAACGTCAAAATGGCGATGATAGAAGCGGATGGCCTCTTCATTGGTTGCCGATGCCTGAACAGAAACGTGGCGTTCGATATGAGGATAGCGCTCTGCTGCATACTCCAGCATGGCCAGATCCGCGAGGATCAGCGCGTCCGCACCGATTTGCGCAGCCATATCCACCGCTCTTTCCCAGCGCTGATAGCCGTCAGGATGCGCGAAGGTGTTAATGGCGATATGCAGTTTGCGTCGGTGCTGATGCACAAAGCTCACCGCTTCCTGCAATTTCTTTTCCGTAAAATTGAGACCAGCAAAATGGCGGGCGTTGGTGTCATCTTTCAGGCCGATATAGACGGCGTCGGCACCGTTTTCGATGGCCGCTTTGAGTGCCGGGAGATTTCCGGCAGGGCAGAGCAACTCCATAATTTATCCTGCAATCAGGGGCTGTATTGGCCCTGGCAACCCACAGGGGGTGCTAAATTGTTAATGAACTGGGATTTTAGTTAACCTGGTTGCGACAATTTTTGATTTGAGGCAGTTAATTGTGTATTGGTGACATCAATAATCGACGCATTCTTCTTACGTAATTGTTGATTTACGCCGCCATGTCGTTTATCTGATATGGCAAAATAGAAGGAATTTTCATTTCAGGGAGTAAAGCTCGTGTTGGAAAAACTGCGCTCACGTCTCGTTCACGTTGGCCCGTCCTTGTTGAGCGTGCAGGTTAAGCTGACGCCTTTTGCCATTAAACGGCAGGTTCTGGAGCAGGTCTTATGCTGGCAGTTCCAGCAGGCGCTGGCAGACGGGGAGCTCGAGTTTCTTGAAGGCCGCTGGTTAAGTATCCAGGTTCGCGATATTGGCCTGACGTGGTATACCTCGGTTGAAAATTCACGACTAATCGTGCGTGAGTCCGCTACGGCTGATGTCAGTTTCAGCGCGGATGCCAGCGATCTGCTGATGATCGCCGCACGCAAACAGGATCCGGATACGCTGTTCTTCCGGCGCCGACTGGTCATTGAAGGCGACACGGAGCTTGGGCTGTATGTGAAGAACCTGATGGACGCCATTGAACTGGAGCAGATGCCAAAAGCACTTCGTGTCATGCTGCTACAACTGGCGGATTTTGTTGAAGCCGGCCTGCAAGCGCCGACATCAACGCCACAACCTTCTGTAGGTGAACCATGCTGATTCGAGTAGAAATTGGGATTGATGCACCGGGAATCGACGCGTTATTGCGCCGCACTTTTGCGGACGAGCGTGAAGCGACCCTGGTACATGACCTGCGCGAAGACGGCTTAATCACGCTTGGGCTCGTCGCGACGGACGACGAAGGGCAGGTCATTGGTTATGTCGCCTTCAGTCCGGTTGACGTGCAGGGCGAGGATTTGCAGTGGGTCGCTCTTGCGCCGCTGGCGGTAGACGAAGCCTGGCGTAACCAGGGCTTTGCCCGTCAGTTGGTCTACGAAGGACTGGATTCGCTCAATGAATTTGGCTATGCCGCAGTGGTCACACTCGGCGATCCTGTGTTCTACGGCCATTTAGGCTTTGAGCCTGCGGCGAAGTACAATCTGCGCTGCCGCTGGCCGGGCACCGAAAGCGCGTTCCAGCTTCACCCGCTGGCAGAGGACGCCTTAAGTAGCGTGCAAGGGCTGGTGGAATACCACGAGCACTTTAATCGCTTTTAACCGGCTACGGTCCAACGCTTTCTAACAGCGCTTCAAATACGCCATCTCCGGCGACGAGGCGCTCCTTCTGGCGCTTCGTCAGTTGCTTAATGCGATATTCCATACGCAGCGCCAGCGAGCGCTCTCCTACCGGTGCGGAAAACGCCAGTGTCAGTTCGCCCTTTCCCCGTAATGCTTTTGCTCCCTTGCCGCTCTGATGTTGCACAAAGCGACGTGCCACATCGGTGGTGATGCCGGTATAAAGGCTGTTGTCCGACGTGCGGACGAGATAAAGAAACCAGAGCGTCATAACGTTATTCATTGTGCTAATGTGAAAGAAAAATAACACGAGGATGAAGAGAAATGGAAACTCTTGCGGCCATTAGTCGCTGGCTGGCGAAGCAGCATGTTGTGACCTGGTGTGTGGCCAACAGAGGGGAACTGTGGTGTGCGAATGCGTTCTATATCTATGATCCGCAGAAGGTCGCGTTTTATCTTTTAAGTGACGATCATACGCGCCACGCGCAGATGACCGGCTTACAGGCGAACATTGCTGGCACGGTAAATGGGCAACCGAAAACCGTCGCGCTAATTCGCGGCGTGCAATTTACCGGAGAGATACGCCGCCTTGACGAGGCAGAAAGCGCCGGGCCGCGTGCGCAGTACAATCGACGCTTTCCTGTCGCCCGCGTGCTATCTGCGCCGATGTGGGAAATTCGCCTCACCGAACTGAAATTCACCGACAACACGCTGGGCTTTGGCAAAAAGCTTCACTGGATCCGTGATTCAGGCACCCAGCAGCCCCAGGAGAAGACATGAGTCGGGTATTAATGACCGGGGCGACAGGACTGGTTGGCGGTATTTTGCTGCAGATGCTGGCAAAAGACCCTCGCGTCAGTGCTATTGCCGCCCCCACGCGTCGGCCATTATAGGATATTCTTGGCGTATTCAATCCCCATGACCCGCAGTTATCCGATGCGCTTTCCATGGTGACGGAACCTGTCGATACCGTGTTCTGCTGCCTTGGGACTACGCGGCGCGAGGCGGGCAGTAAAGAAGCCTTTGTGCATGCCGATTACACGCTGGTGGTTGATACAGCGCTAACCGGGCTGCGCCTTGGGGCGCGGCACATGCTGGTGGTCAGCGCGATGGGCGCCAATGCGCGTTCGCCGTTTTTCTATAACCGGGTGAAAGGTGAAATGGAAAATGCGCTGATTGAGCAAGGGTGGGGGCGGCTGACCATCGCACGTCCGTCGATGCTGCTGGGCGATCGCCAGAAGCCGCGTTTTAACGAGTCGCTGTTTGCACCTCTGTTTCGCATCATGCCGGGGAACTGGAAGTCTATCGAGGCACGGGATGTGGCCAGTGCAATGCTGAAAGCGGCATTTTCCCCGTCTTCGGAGCGTGTAGAGATCCTTACCTCCGCCCGGCTGCGCAAGATGGCGGGTGATTAATCATTTTCAAATAAATAGCCCAGGCGTACTATTCGCCGGGTAACTCATTCTGCATTTATCCCCCGGAGAATGGTATGACTGGTCAGTCTTCATCTCGGGCGGCAACACCTGTGCAATGGTGGAAACCCGCTCTCTTTTTTCTCGTCGTGCTCGTCGGTCTTTGGTATGTAAAGTGGCAGCCTTATTACGGCAAAGCTTTCACCGCCGCTGAAACTCACAGTATTGGTAAATCGATTCTTGCTCAGGCCGATGCCAGCCCATTCCAGGCGGCTCTTGACTACGCCATGGTCTACTTTCTCGCAGTCTGGAAAGCGGCGGTGCTGGGTGTCTTACTTGGTTCGTTGATTCAGGTACTTATTCCGCGTAACTGGCTGATTCGTACCCTTGGGCAAAAACGCCTGAGCGGGACACTGTTTGGCACGCTGTTCTCCCTGCCGGGCATGATGTGTTCCTGTTGTGCCGCGCCCGTAGCGGCGGGAATGCGTCGTCAGCAGGTGTCGATGGGCGGTGCGCTGGCATTCTGGATGGGCAATCCGCTGCTTAACCCGGCAACGCTGGTCTTTATGGGTTTTGTGCTGGGCTGGCATTTTGTCGCCATACGGCTTATTGCCGGGCTGGTTATTGTTATTGGCGTGGCGACGCTGGTGCAGTATCTGGTGAAGGATGACATTCAGCAGACGGCACCGGTTGATCTTTCTCTGCCGGAACCGGAAGGGCATTTTCTAGCCCGTTGGGGAAAGGCGCTTTGGGCACTGTTCTGGAGCACGATCCCGGTTTATATCCTGGCCGTGCTGGTGCTTGGCGCCGCACGCGTCTGGCTGTTCCCGAATGCGGATGGTGCGATTGATAATTCGCTGATGTGGGTGATTGCGATGGCGATAGTCGGTTGCCTGTTTGTGATCCCTACGGCGGCGGAGATTCCGATTGTGCAGACGATGATGCTTGCGGGTATGGGTGTCGCTCCGGCAATGGCGCTGCTGATGACTCTTCCGGCGGTCAGCCTACCGTCGTTGATTATGCTGCACAAATCCTTCCCGGCTAAAGCACTGTGGCTCACGGGCGGGCTGGTGGCGTTAGGTGGGGTGATTACGGGAACACTGGTATTGCTATAGCGTCTTCTCCCCGGATGCGGCTTTGCCTTATCCAGGCTACCGTGACCGTGTGATGCTATGTTTATGTCGCCCCGGTAAGCGCACTGCGCCACCGGGGAGAAGCATTGACGCTATTTAATCATCGTAAAGGCGGTGGTGACGTGTTTCACACCGCTGACGCGGCTTGCAATATCCGCAGCGGCTTTACCTTCTCGATCGGTCACCAGACCCATCAGGAAGACCTCGCTGTTTTCGGTAGTCACTTTCACATTCGATGACTTCACTTCATCGGTGCCCAACAACTGGGTACGCACCTTAGAGGTGATCCAGGTGTCGCTGGCGGCGGTGCCCATGCCAATCGGCTGGCCCTGGCGAATCTCGTTATAGACTTCCGTCGCGCCGTCTACGCCCATCGCGATTTGCTTAGCACGGGATGAGAGCTCCGTCGTTGGCGACTGACCGACCAGCAAGACTTTCCCCTGATACGCCGTGACATTTATGCGAGCCTGTTTTTTAAGCTGTTCATCTTTAGACAGCGCGCTGTTAACGCGCAGTTCAAGCGTACTGTCATCGACCTGGGTGCCGACCGTACGGGGATCGGTTGCCGCTTTAGTACCGACAGCAGCTGAACCGACCACCACTGCGCCAACACAACCCTGTAGCAGCAGCGCGGAAATAAGGACTGCGAGGGGCGTAAATGCCTTCATGTGTACTCCTTAATCATCCTGGTGAGGGAAAAGCGTGTTATCTATCAGATCGCATAAACAGTTTACCGTCAGCATATGCATTTCCTGAATGCGTGCGCTGCGGTGGGAAGGAATACGTATTTCGACATCCTGCGGCCCTAACAACCCGGCCAGTTCACCACCGTCATACCCGGTAAGCGCCACAATACTCATGTCGCGCGTTACCGCGGCTTCAACGGCTTTGACAATATCGCGGCTGTTCCCACGGGTGGAAATCGCCAGCAATATATCGCCTGCGTGTCCGAGTGCCCGCACCTGCTTGGCATAGATTTCGTCATGCAGGCGATCGTTTGCGATTGCCGTTAAGACCACATTATCGGTATTAAGTGCAATGGCGGGTAAACTCGGGCGTTCCGTTTCAAAACGGTTAATCATACTGGCAGCAAAATGCTGTGCATTGGCGGCGGAGGTCCCATTGCCACAGCAGAGGATTTTGTTGCCATTAAGCAGGGAGTGGACCATGGTCATGGCCGCGCGTGAAATTGCGTCTGGCAGCGCTTCTGCCGCCGCAATCTGGGTTTGAATGCTTTCGGTAAAGCAAACTTTAATTCTATCGAGCACGGTGATCCCTATCATTCAGTCATCATGAGTGGTCGTTAAAGGCGTTTTGTATCCACTCAACCTCATTTCCGGTGAAGGCTACCACATCGAACCGGCAATCCACAGTATCAAAACTTCCATTGTGCCGGGCAAGCCACAAACGGGCAGCATGCAGTAACTTACGTTGCTTGGCGGAGGTGACGCTGGCGGCTGCGCCGCCGAAAAGCGACGACTTGCGATAGCGTACTTCCACAAACACCGTTGTCGACTTGTCCTTCATTATCAAGTCTATCTCACCGCCGCGTTCACGCACATTTGCGGCAAGAAAGCGCATTCCCTTGCGCTCCAGCCAGCGACGCGCCTGTAACTCCCACGCGTCTCCGGCCTGTTTACGGGTCAACTGGCGGGGACGATCTGCCCCTGCTGGTATTTGAGCCATGATAACTTCCTGTTAATCACGCATTCCTGAGTAGCGGTCAAATCACCGGTATTGCCGTTAATTTCAAACCCTGGCACCTGACGCATTTGCGAGAAGTGGTTCGCCAGCGTCCAGGCATCAGCGCCCATCGCGTACAGGCGTGCCAGCGAGTAGTCGTTGTTGGTGTGGAGCAGCGCCTGCTGCATCAGCGCCGGGTTACTGCCTGCAAGCATCGGGATTTCACTGAACTGCAAGCCTTCCATCTCCAGACGGAAGTCCGGCCCTGTGCCGCCCTGGGCGCTACGGGAGCTGGCATACAGAACGATACCGCTCTGGCTGCCGGTACGCATGGCAATCATCGGTTTAATCAGCGCGATTTCATCCTGTGTCGCGACGATATATACCGCATCGATGTTGCCGCCGCCGGTGATCTGCGCGTCGGTTGGCGGTGCAGGAATGTTCAACCCGCCAATGGTCACGCCCTGTTGCTGCGGCAGGCTGGCCGTTACCGGGCTACCCGTCATCGCAATACCAGAACCGCTGTTAATGCCCATACGCAATTCTGCCGTGGAGCCGAATTTCTGTTGCAGCACAATGCTGCCACCCAGTTTCTGCCACTCCTGGGCGAAAGCGGTCGCCACGCGGTCGCCAAGCGAGCTACGCGGCAACAGCATCAGCGGCGTATGACGGCCTTGCTCATGAATATGACGCGCCGCATCGCGGGCTTCATCTTCCGGGGATAGCGCGAAGTAACAGATATTCGGGCGGTTTTCGACTTTCTCTGGCTGGTTCAGTGCCAGCACATTCAGAGGCGTCTGGCTGCGCATCAGCTCTTCAACGTTGTTTTTCAGCAGTGGGCCGACGACGATGCTCGCGCCATCTTTCTGAACCTGGCTCAGCACCTGATCAAGCGGCTGTGCGCTGGTATCGTAGACTTTCAGCACGGCATTGGGGTTGGCCGGGGTGCTGGCAACTGCAGGGGCATTCACCGGTTGCCCGGCAGGCGCCGCCGGATCGGTTTGGTTCGCCGGTGTCTGGGTTGTCTGGTCCGTAGATGTGGTTTGCTGCGTCTGGTCTGCCGGCGCCGTGACCGGTGCGGTAGCCGCTAGCGCTGACTGCGGGGTGGTCAGGTCGCTGACACTGGTTTGCGAAGGACTGACGACTTCCGCCGTGGTTGCCATGGTCGCAGCCTGCGCAACCTGGGCCGGTACTGCCGGGCCAGAGACGGTGGAGGTGCCGTTTTTCGCCGCTTCGAAGCCCTGCTGGATAGCGCGGCTAAAGACGGCCGCCTGGCCATTTAACGGCAGCAGCAGCGCGATTTGATCGGCTGACGCCGGGCGGAAGTTCTGCACGTTCGCCAGCTGGCTCGGTAACAGGACCGCGCCAGGATTTTGCGGAAAGCGTCTCTGCCAGTCCGCAATACCGGCTTTCAGCATGTTCGGGTCGTTGCGGTTATCAGACCACACGCGTTGTAAATCCAGCCAGCCTTGCAGCGCCGCTTCATCCTGAGCTGGCTGAATGGTTTTGGCCTGATCCGGCGTCATGGAAGAGAGTGCCTGCCAGGTGGCATCAATATTCTTTTGTTTATCCGGGGCGGCGGTGAGTAGCGGTTGCTGTGCGATAAGGGCGCGAAGCAGAGTCGGCGACGGTTTGTTCTGGCTGGCGGTAATCACATCTTGCCAGTAACGCGCCTGCTGGTTCTGATTAAACCCTTTCGGATCGATGTTCACCAGCAGTGCCTGCGCACCCGCGTAATCCTGCTGTGTCAGCTTGAGTTCAGCGGCCAGCAGGGCCTGCTCAACGCGCTGTTCGTCATTCAACTGCTGGGGCAATTGGGCCAACAGCTCACTCGCCTGCTGGGTTCGACCTTCTTTCAACAGTGCACGAATGGCGAGTAATTGCCAGTTGGTCTTGCTATCATCTGAGCTTTGCTGCATCTGGTGCAGATAGAAACCCGAATCAGCCTGAGCGTTGCCTTCAAGGTGCCCGGTGCTTTGATCGACCGACCGCGTGCCGCAGCCGACGAACAGCAGAGCGGCTAGCACGACAGGCAGGCAGCGCATGGCTTTTGAACGTAGAAATGTTGACGGTAGCATTCTGTATCCAGTGATATTTTTTACGCAATGCTCAATATTAAATCGGCAATACGGATAGAACAATGAAACAACACGAATCTGCGGACAATTCTCAAGGCCAGCTCTACATTGTCCCTACGCCTATCGGCAATTTGGGTGATATTACTCAGCGTGCGCTCGCCGTATTGCATGATGTCGATCTTATCGCCGCCGAGGACACGCGCCACACGGGGCTGCTGCTTTCCCATTTTGCCATTAATGCCCGTCTGTTTGCCCTGCATGACCATAACGAGCAACAAAAGGCCGACACGCTGGTGGCAAAGCTGAAAGAAGGGCAAAACATCGCGCTGGTGTCTGATGCCGGCACACCGCTGATTAACGACCCTGGCTACCACCTTGTACGCACCTGCCGTGAAGCGGGCATTCGGGTCGTCCCGCTGCCGGGCCCATGTGCCGCAATAGCAGCATTAAGCGCGGCGGGTTTACCGTCCGATCGTTTTTGTTACGAAGGGTTTCTGCCCGCCAAATCGAAAGGACGTCGCGACACCTTAAAATCCCTGGAGACAGAGCCGCGGACGCTGATTTTTTATGAATCAACCCATCGCCTGCTGGAAAGCCTGGAAGACGTCGTCGCCGTGCTGGGTGAAGCGCGTTACGTGGTGCTGGCCCGTGAGCTGACCAAAACCTGGGAGTCGATTTATGGCGCGCCGGTTGGGGATCTGCTGGCGTGGGTGAAAGAGGATGAGAATCGCCGCAAGGGTGAGATGGTGCTGATCGTTGAAGGCCATAAAGCGCAGGAAGATGCCTTACCTGCCGATGCGCTGCGTACGCTGGCACTGCTGCAGGCCGAACTTCCCCTGAAAAAAGCCGCCGCGCTGGCTGCAGAAATCCACGGTGTGAAGAAAAACGCGCTCTATAAATATGCGCTGGAACAGCAGAACGACGAGTAATTCCCCTGCCTGGGTATAACGGGTTATATTCAGGCACCGTCTATTTTTTAATGTGCGCCATAATTACACTCTTAATGAGATGAAAAGCTTCGTTCTCATTGTCTTTGGAAGGTGCGATTTAATCGGTGGGGTTCAGTGGAGTCCTTAGCTGTATTAGCCTTACCTTAGCTGAGCTGTATTATC
>NZ_CBFFRL010000030.1:0-33859 GCF_965644215.1 Phytobacter sp. V69 | reverse complement strand
GGCAGGACGCCCGTCATAAACTGCCAGGCATCAAACAAGGGAAGAAGGCCATCCTGACGGATGGGCTTTTTGCGTTTCTGCTATCTACGATTTCTCTCATTTCTGATTTGTATTCCTGTTCCTCACCCAATCACGCTAACTACTCTGATTTTGCAGGCAAATACGTCAGACTGAAGACTACCTTCAGCATGCCAGAGGGCAGATGTCGCGCTGGGGATAAGTACATTCTTAGGCTAACATTCTGAAATGATAGCAGGCAAATCATTAACACTGTATTTACTTTTTGCCCGGGCGTAATCTGATTTTTCCAAAAAATCGAACACGTCCGACCAAAGGGGAGAAATATGGCAGAAGTCACCGCTCGTCCAGAGCACAAAACAACAGATTTAACCGATGTACGTCGCAGAGTGTGGGCAATCGTTGGCGCCTCATCGGGGAACCTGGTGGAGTGGTTTGATTTCTATGTCTATTCGTTCTGCTCGCTCTACTTTGCTCATATCTTTTTCCCCTCCGGTAACACAACCACTCAGCTCCTCCAGACCGCAGGCGTATTCGCGGCGGGCTTCCTTATGCGTCCGATTGGCGGCTGGTTATTTGGTCGTATCGCCGACAGGCATGGCCGTAAAACCTCCATGCTGATTTCCGTATGCATGATGTGTCTGGGATCGCTGGTTATAGCGTGTTTACCCGGTTACGAAAGTATCGGAACATGGGCACCTGCGCTGCTATTACTGGCAAGATTGTTTCAGGGATTATCGGTTGGTGGTGAATACGGCACCAGCGCAACCTACATGAGCGAAATCGCCGTTGAAGTGCGTAAAGGGTTTTATGCCTCTTTCCAGTACGTTACCTTGATTGGTGGTCAGCTTCTGGCACTTCTGGTGGTGGTGGTTCTGCAACAGGTTCTTGATGATGCCGAACTGCGCGCATGGGGCTGGCGTATTCCGTTTGCCATCGGTGCAGCGCTGGCTATTGTGGCACTCTGGCTGCGTCGCCAGCTGGATGAAACCTCGAAGAAAGAAGTGCGGGCATTAAAGGAAGCTGGGTCGCTTAAAGGGTTATGGCGTAATCGCCGGGCCTTCATCATGGTGCTCGGCTTTACCGCCGGCGGATCACTGAGCTTCTACACCTTCACGACCTACATGCAAAAATATCTGGTTAACACCACCGGTATGCACGCCAATGTGGCCAGTATCGTCATGACTGCCGCGCTGTTTGTTTTCATGCTGGTTCAGCCCCTGATTGGTGCCTTATCGGATCGTATTGGCCGTCGTGCTTCGATGCTCTGTTTTGGTGGTCTGGGGACGTTGCTCACATTACCGATTTTAAGTGCATTGCAACACGTTACGTCACCCTATGCTGCCTTTGCATTAGTGATGGTGGCGCTGATCATCGTGAGTTTCTACACATCAATTAGCGGCATCCTGAAAGCCGAAATGTTTCCGGCACAGGTTCGCGCGTTGGGCGTGGGATTATCTTACGCCGTTGCCAATGCGTTGTTCGGCGGTTCTGCCGAGTACGTCGCGCTGTCGCTGAAATCAGCGGGTATCGAGACGACGTTCTTCTGGTATGTCACCGCGTTTTGCGCCCTGGCATTCGTTGTTTCGTTAATGCTGCACCGTAAAGGTAAGGGGATTCGTCTCTAATGATTGGCCAGTTGCCACACGGCGTAACCCGTTGTGGCACCTGCAACATCCCAGGCAAAATCTTTCCAGCTCCAGCCGCTCCCTGCAGGGCGGCTATCCCACAATTCTTTCGTTGCTCCAAGGCTTATGGAAAACATTAGGCCATAGGTTGCGCTACGATCGCGGCTGTAACCCTGATGCTGCGCATACTCGTTACCCGCAGCGGAGAGCATGGCGGAAGCAATAAAATGCTGTGCTTTATCCTGCCCGCTCCATTGGTCATTTGCCATGTGAGCACACCCGGTTAAACACAGAGCACCAGCCAAAATTAAGCATCGCATCATAGGGAAACCTGAAAAAAAGCCCCATCAAATGACGGGGCCGGGAGATTACAGAATGCGGCTGATAAGCTTATCGATTCGAATTCGGCGTAAGCGGCGAATGAGTTTGCGCACTTTTACCGGATAGTCGGCGATACTTTGCAAATCGCGATAGTGGTTAACCACCGTGGTGTGGGTGCGGATAAGATCCAACTCTTTGTCACGCTGAGCGGCCAACTGATGTTTTGGATCGTGGATCAGAATGGCATTTTCCAGATCCAGACGCCATGCGCGCGGGTTAAGGTTGTTCCCCGTCAGCAGCACCCATTCATCATCGACCCACATCCCTTTCAGGTGATAACTGTTGTCCTCGTCTTTCCACAAACGCACAACCAGCTGATCGGTGTTGACGTAATACTGCAGGCGGCTCAGGAAACGACGCAGGTTGATTTCATACAAATACGGCAGTGCGCCGATGATTTTAAACGGCTGATCTTCTGGAATAAAGAAGTCGTTCGCCGTTTTATCACCCACGATTATTTCAACTTTTTTGCCTTCCCTCAGGAGCTGGATAATATTGCGGACCAGCACGGCAGGCAGGTTGAAATAGGGCGTACAGATGACCAGTTTCTCTTCTGCACAGGGCATAAGATGGAAAATGGTCTTATTCAGCAGACTGGTTTTTCCGAGACCAACCAGCGGCGTAACGGAAAGCTGATCGTTATCGGCATCACCCTGGAAATGATAGGCGGCGTCGCGCAGTTCCTGGCGATACAGACGAATATCGTTTTTGATCTCAGGGCTTTTCGGGCGTTGCGCGTTGTCGAGACGATTTACGCCGCGGCCTTCGATCAGGTTTTGCTTAACCCAGTCCAGCATGATATCCGCCATTCTTGGGTTGCGGATAAGCTGGTAGCGATCGTAGCGGTATTTGTCGTGCTGATGGAGGTAAACATCGTTCAGGCTCGCGCCGCTATACAGCACGCTGTCGTCGATGATAAAACCTTTAAAATGCAGTACGCCAAGGGCTTCACGGGTATTCACAGGCACGCCGTAAACCGGGATCTCAAGACCTGGGTTTTCCTGCGCCATGCGGCAATACCAGTCGGCATTGGTGTTGGATGCTGCCGCGCCAATACGACCACGCTGTGCACGGTGCCAGTCGACGAGCACGCAGATTTCAAGCTCAGGGCGCTGACGTTTGGCGTCATAGAGGGCGTTCAGAATACCTTTACCGCCATCATCCTGCTCAAGGTAGAGCGCGATAATGCAGATACGGCGCGTTGCGCTGGCAATTTTTTCCAGCAATATCTCCCTGAAATTAGCGGGAGAGTAGAAAAACTCTACATCATCAACTGACTGGGAAAGCTTGGGTAGTTGGGCAAGGTGTTGTTGATGTTTATTACGTTTAAATTTTGACAACATCACAGTGCGTTTCTTCTCTGTTTATTGAAAGGGCTTCTGTCCGATAAAACCAACAGAAGCGGACAATGATAACACCAGTACTTGTGAAAGTGGTCAACATTTCCAGTACCTTACTTAGGATTGCGCGGTCTGTACCAGATTCAGGGACAATCCAACAATCCCATCCTCGATCTGAATGTCGACCTCAAATCCCAGCTTACGCGCCAGAGTCACCATGCCGCGATTGTTCGGCATAGTAATACCATTCAAACGCTTAAGTCCGTGATCTCGCGTGTAACTGATGAGCTTTTCCAGCAAACGTCGCCCAAGACCCAATCCTTTCAAATCGGAACGAACCAGTACCGCAAACTCAGCATCGATGTTATCCGGGTCAGAGATGGCGCGGGTTACGCCGAGGATCTCATCCTTTCCTTCCGCCTGGCGTACTGCAACAAATGCCATTTCCCGATCGTAGTCGATCTGCGTCATATTCGCTAAATCATCATGGGTAAATTCGTTGATCTCGCTAAAGTAGCGATAGTACAAATCTTCCTTTGTTACCCTGGCGATAAATTGCTGCAACTGCGGTTCATCCTCAGGCAGGATGGGGCGAAAAAGACAGGTCTCACCGTTCTTGAGTTCTACGGTCTCTTCAAGCTGCTGCGGATAGGGCCGAACGGCGAGACGACTTTCGCCATTGCCGCTAAGGGCCGCAACCGTGAGTGTGACATCCAGGGCCGTGAATTCATTGCCGGAAGCCAACAGGGGATGGATATCCAGACGCTGGATTTCCGGGCAGTGCACAATCAGATTCGATACCTGCACCAGAAACTGGCTCAGTCCGGGGATGTCCAATGAACGCAGGGCGCTGCGCCCGCGGATCTTTTTACTTTTGATGGCCTGAATAACCAGATAACGCGCCAGATTCATATTGAGCGGCGGTAGCGCAACGGCGGCCTGCTCCTGGGCGCGCCATTCGACGCCGCCTTCACCCAGCATAATCAGTGGACCAAAAACCGGGTCAGACTCGACGACCACGCGCAGCTCCTGTGCGCCGGCGCGGTTTGCCATACTCTGCACCTGCAGACCGTGGATCCGCGCCTGCGGCCAGTTCATTTTCACGCGGTCGATAATCGCATCCGCAGCCTGCTGGACCTCTCTCGCGGTACGCAGGTAGAGCATTACCCCCTGGACTTCGGATTTATGCGGAATATCCGGTGAACGTAATTTGAGCGCCACGGGATAGCCAATCTGTTCGGCAATGTGCACCGCTTCTGCGCTATCGCCAGCAATCCAGGTCGGCAGCGTCTGAATCCCCCAGGCGCTGAGTATCGGCTGCACTTCGTGGGTATCGAGCGTGGTTGCCCCTTCTTCGATAGCCTGCTGTAGCAACTGGTGCGCTTCGGCCGTATTGGCCGTCAGGTGCGTGGGAAGGGCGGGGGTTTCACGTAACTGCTTCTGGTTACGCCGGTACTCGACCATATGCATAAACGCGGTGATCGTCCCTTCGGGGGTACGATAGGTCGGCAGACTGGCTTCGCTGAATAAGCGGCGGGCTTCCTGAGAAGAGTACTCGCCACACCAGTTCGTCAACACCGTAACGTACTTGCCGCGCGGGTGTTTTTTCAGTGCATCAATCAGCGCAAGTGCACTTTCTTTGCCGGGGGCCACGGCGCTAGGGGAGTGAATCACCATCAGCGCATCAAAATCCTGGCTATCGAGCAGGATGTCCAGTGCGCTGGTATAGCGTTCGTTGCTGGCATCATCGCGTAAATCGAGCGGATTGCCCACGTTGACATAATCGGGCAAGGCGTCACGCAGCCGGGCCAGAGTATCGTCACTCAGCTTTGCCAGTTTGCCATTGCGCGACCAGAGCTGATCCAGTGCCAGTGCGGCAGGGGCCGCGCCGTTACTGATGATCATCAGGCGGTCGCCGCGCAGCGGGCGCATATGGCTGAGCGTTTCGACCGCAGAAAACAGCTCGTGGGTATCCTGCACGCGCAGTAGCCCGGCGCGTTGGATTGCGGCATCCCAGGCCAGATCCAACCCGGCACGGGTTTGCAAAAGCCGCTGGGCTTCGGGGCTGCGGCCACTTTTGATAACCAGAATCGGTTTATTGCGCGACGCGCTACGCGCCGCCGAAACAAACCGCCGTGCGTCGCTTAAATGTTCGAGATAGAGCAGGATAGCGCTGGTTTTTGTGTCACGTGCCAGAAAGTCCAACAGTTCATCGACGTCGATATCCAGGCTGTCGCCCAGCGCAATAAAGTAGGAAAACCCCATCTCCCGTTGCTGGGCCCAGTCGAGGATGGTGTTGGAGACGGCGGCAGATTGTGAAATAAACGCGAGCTTACCCCGGGTAATTGGCACCGGGGAGAAACTGGCGTTAAGCCCCTGCCACGGGGCGAGTAATCCCATACTGTTTGGCCCGAGCAGGCGCATCTGGTAGCGTCCTGCGCAAGCCAGCAGGTCGGCATGTTGCTCCGGGGGAGCAGAGAGAATGATGCAGGTTTTACAGCCTTTTTGGCCGAGCGCTTCCAGCAAGGACAGATTGCGTTTCGCGTGGGTGCAGAGCACGGCGAGGTCTGGCACATAGGGTAGGCTGGCGATATCCGGCCAGGCCAGCACCCCGAGTACGGCTTTGTAAGCCGGTGTCACCGGTAAAACCGGCCCGGCAAAACCGCCTGCCAGAAGATTGCGCATCATCAGGAAACCGGCGCGATCCGGTTTCATTGATGCCCCGATCACCGCGATCGACTTGGGACGTAACAACGCTTCCAGCCCACGTTGGCTCATACCGGCCTCCAGAAAAGAGTGACCCAATGATTTTAAACGCTTTCTGGTTCTTTTGCTGTGACGCTACGCTGATGATTCGCTTTACCGGCCAGGTAACGTTCGCGAAAGAGGGAGAAATGGGCCCCGAGGCCTTTCGCTGCGGCCTGGTCGCCCGCTAAATCCAACAACGCAATGGCCACTTCAGCGGTGCAGTACTGATCGTCGGCATGCGATTCACGCAGACGATAGGCCGATACCCGCGACAGATCGACGGAGATAACCGGCAGGGCGTCGAGATACGGGCTTTTGCGAAACATTTTGCGCGCTTCGGTCCAGGTGCCATCCAGCATGATAAACAGCGGCGGCTTTCCGCAAGGCGGCGCGGATAAGACCTGACGTTCACTTCCGGCATAGGAAGCAGGAAAGACGACCATTGGCTGGTATTCGTCGCTGGCACACAAATCAATGAGCGCCTGAGGCGGCTCGGTACGTGACCAGAGAAACGCCGTGGTGTCAGGCAGAATATCGGCAATAAGTCTGCCGGTGTTGCTGGGTTTCATGGGTTCGGTATCGAACATCACCAGGCAAAACCGGCTACAGGCTGTGCTGGGTTGTAACGTGTCACACAGGCACTGTGGTTTGGGCAGCAGGCAGCGCTGGCAACGAATAACGCGATTGCCTCGGGCGAGGAAAGGTCGGGTTGATTGAGCAATACGCATTGCCCGGAGCGTCAGTACGGCGTTGTCAGTCATGAGAATCGCGTGAAAAACGCCATTGTCGCAGAGCTGAAAATGGGGCACAAGATGTGCCCCGCCAGGATTAGAGAGATTCGTTGAGCCAGCTATCAAAAGGGGCTTTCGGCACCGCGCCGCTCAGGATGTCGACGACCTCGCCATTTTTGAACAGCATAATGGTTGGAATGCTACGGATCCGAAAACGCGCACTGAGTTCGCGTTCTGCTTCCGTATTCACTTTCACAAAGCGGACTTTGCCACTGCGCTCTTCCGCCACATCTTCAAAAATCGGCGCGAAGCTACGGCAAGGACCACACCAGGGGGCCCAGAAATCGACAACGACCGGCAGGTCATCTTTCAGCAATTTATCCAGTGTTTCGCCAGTGGCGTTAATCACATCGCCGTCGAACAGCTCATGTCCACAGCGTCCACACTTTGCGACATCGCTAATGCGCGCTTCGGGAATGCGGTTAAGCGCCTGACAGCTTGCACATACGGTATTCATAACTAACCTCAGGAGAGCAGTGGTACAGAGTGGCACAAGGCCGATATGTTTCTAATATGTTACATATTATTGATGAAGTGGTTTTAAACGACAATGCGTTTTATTCAATGAGTACAATAGTCGATAGCTTTTAAACGAATTAATGGCTAAGCGCCTGCACATCAGGTAATCTGCGCGCTCGCGCAGCGCTGGTGGAGAAAAGCATGAACGATGAACTGAAAAACAAAAGCGGCAAAGTCAAAGTGATGTATGTCCGCAGTGACGATGATTCCGATAAACGCAGCCAAAACCCGCGTACCGGGAAAGGGCCAGCTCGTAGCGGATCGTCTCGTGCCGATGGTGGCCGTCGCCCCGCTCGCGAAGAGAAAAACAGTGGTCGCCGTCCTGCTCGCGAAGATCGCAGCAATGACCGCGGTCGTGACCGCGATCGCCTGCCGAGTGATTCCCCGTGGCGTACCGTTTCCCGTGCACCGGGCGAAGAAGCACCCGCTAAAGCGGATCACGGCGGTATCAGCGGTAAAAGCTTTATCGATCCAGAAGTATTGCGTCGTCAGCGTGCGGAAGAGACCCGCGTGTACGGCGAAAATGCCTGCCAGGCGCTGTTTGCCAGCCGTCCTGACTGCATTGTCCGTGCCTGGTTTGTTCAGAGCGTGACCCCACGCTTTAAAGAAGCCCTGCGCTGGATGGCAGCTAACCGCAAAGCCTACCACGTGGTTGATGAAGCTGAGCTGGCAAAAGCATCCGGCACCGAACACCATGGCGGCGTTTGCTTCCTGATTAAAAAACGTAACGGGATCAGCGTTGAGCAGTGGGTCGCGCAGGCCGGGGCAGAAGATTGCGTTCTGGCGCTGGAAGATGTGGGTAACCCGCATAACCTGGGCGCGATGATGCGCAGTTGTGCGCATTTCGGCGTGAAAGGCGTTTTGTTGCAGGATGCGGCCATTATTGAATCCGGCGCGGCAGTTCGTACGGCGGAAGGCGGTGCGGAGCACGTGCAGGCGATTACCGGCGATAGCGTACTCGACGCGCTGGATGGTTTCCGTAAAGCTGGTTATGCGATCGTGACCACCTCCAGCCATAAAGGCACGCCGCTGTTTAGCGCTACGCTGCCGAAGAAGATGGTGCTGGTGCTGGGTCAGGAGCGCGACGGTCTTTCCGATGCGGCGCTCGACAGTGCAGATCTGAGCATCTCGATTAACGGCACCAACAAGGTTGAGAGCCTGAACGTGTCCGTGGCAACCGGCGTGTTGCTGGCCGAATGGTGGCGTCAAAACAAAGCATGACGGGCCAATATCAGCATGCCGTGCAGGCATGCTGATTTATCCTCTTCTGCATCTGCTCGCTTTTATCCCCTGAGCAGATGCACCATCAAAATGAATGCTTCCACAATCCATCCTGATTGCACCAGCTATAGGCGGTGAATCCTCGCTTACAGTTAAATTTGCATCGACTGCCTTTGCAGACCGGGCGGTCGCAGTACACATATGCATCCTTTCCGGCCAGGGCGAAGGTCGCTTCGGGCAGGTCTCCCGGTTTGAGAAATTTGAACTGCCCGCCCTCGAAGGTATAAACGTAAATCCACAGCAGGCGGTGATCTTCTGTCATAGGATGCGGCGTCGCACCGACATTCACCGTCAGGGTATTTGACTCAAATCCGCCGGAAATGGTCATCAGCGGCAGATGCTCTTCTGCCCGGACATCATCGCTTGCACCCTGCGGGACCAGCGCACTCAGCGTTTCGCCACAGCAGCGTATTTGCGTCTCGCTGCCGTGAGTGCTGATCGCCACAAGAAACTGCCCGCAGTGGGGGCAGTGAAAAAACGTCGGTTCGCGCTGGATGAAAGACGGCTTGGTACTGTTTTTTATGCGGGTTGACGTTTTAAAGGCCGGTTGTGTCCTTCCGGGGACGCTATTTTTAATAAGCACATTGGTATCCTTATTTGGATATGGCCTGTTCGAGCGTCCGGGACGTGTTTTCTCGACAGGCGATGGCCAGGCGTTGAATAATGTCTTTGCGTAACAGGAATTTTTTGACCTTGCCTGAGGCTGTTCTCGGCAGGATATCTATCACCACTAGGTGTTCCGGATATTTATATTTGGCGATGCGCTTGTGGGAAAAGAAGCAGATGATATCGGCCAGTACCAGGGGGCGTGCTTTATCGCTCAGCACAATATAGGCGCATGAGCGCTCGCCCAGGCGCTGATCCGGCATGGCGACAACGGCGGCATCAAGAATATCAGGGTGCTGCAACAGAATATCTTCCACTTCCCGGCTACTGATATTTTCCCCGCCGCGAACAATGATGTCCTTTTTGCGTCCGGTAATTTTAAGATACCCGGCCTTATCTACCCGACAATAATCCCCGCTGTAATACCAGCCTTCATCATCCAGCGCCTGGGCTGTTAATTCAGGCTCATCGAAATAGCCGACAAACACGTTTGGACCGCGAGAAGCTTCCTCACCTTCGGTATATTCCGGCAGGGGATTTCGCCGCTTATCGACAACTTTGATCTCCACACCGCTGACTGCCGCACCATCCGTATTCACCTGGCGAATAAGCGAATCTTCCGGGCGGACGATGGCATGGGGCGCACTCTCCGTGCTGCCATACACCCCCAATAATGGAATACCGGCTTTGTGATAATCACGGACCAGTTTGCCCGGGATGGTTGTTCCGCCACATAAGAAAAAGCGCAAAGATGAAACATCGCACGGACGGTTCTGCATGGCTTTTAGCAGGTCGCAGGCGAACGGCGTCGCGCCCATAATGCAGGTGCATTTTTCCCGTTCAAGGATACCGAGACATTGCTCAGGGTTAAAAATATCCAGCAATACGCTACGGGCACCGATCATAAAAGGGGCGGTCACCCCATGCATAAAGCCCGTGGCGTGGGCGAGTGGTGCAGGCATCAGCACGATATCCGTGCTGTTCAAATTGAGCGTCGCGCAATAGGCTCGCTCGCTGGCGATGATATTGTTATGTGTCAGCATCACCCCTTTCGGATGTCCCTCCGTCCCGGATGTGAACAGCAAGACCGCCAGATCATCGCTTTTTGTGACAATGGCTTGCGTTAGCGGCGGCGTGTTGGTGAGTATCTGGCTCAGTGATAATCCGTGTTGGGCAGGTTCCAGCTTATCAACCGCAACCACCTGCTCCAGCCAGGGAAGGAGCGGGCGCAACGGCGGTAGCATTTGGATGGGGCGCATATTTTTAAAGCGCGTTGCGGTAAAAAGAATGCGTGCCTGGCATTTGTTCATGATCCACGCCAGTTCAGACTCGCGAAATGCCGGAAGCAGAGGCACGACAACGGCCCCGCATTTGAGGCAGGCAAGGTAGATTATCGTAAACTCACACCAGCCGGGAAGTTGCAGGGCAACCCGGTCACCGGGCTGGATACCGTTCTCCACAAGCCAGGTGGCCAGCGAGCCTGCCGCGTTATTGAGTTCACGGTAGGTGTACGCCGTGCCGTGATTGTCGCTGACTGCGATTTTATCCGCCGAGGCCTTTGCCGACAGATGCCAGTAATCCGCCAGCGTCGCGTCACCCCAGTATCCTTGCTGCCGATAGCGCGTTTTCAGCGCCTCGTTGATTTTCATCGTTGTCATTCCATCGTTGTCCCGGGCATAAACATTGCTTAATGGGTTTTGACGATAACCAGTCGTTGTTTTTTGCAATACAGCGCCAGCGCACCCGCCACCAGAGGCAGCGGCAGAAACATAAAGACTTCGCTGAACGTCCAGCCCGCCGCCAGCATGGCCGATCCCGCGCCTGCGCTGGTAATGGCACCCAGACGGCCAATGCCCGTAGCCCAGCTCACGCCGGTGGCGCGGATAGATGTGGGGTAAAAATGGGCGGCCAGCGCATAGCAACCAGGGCTAATACCATTGATAGTAAATCCGAGCATCAGAACCAGAACGCAGAGCACCGGCAGCGACGGGGTGTGAACGCCAAGAATCAGCGCACTACAGGCGCCACCAAGCAGCGTCAGGATGATGGCGCAGTGCCTTCCCCAGCGGTCCATCTCAATGCCGATGCAGAAATTGCCCATCATGCCGCCAATCTGAAATACCGATCCCATGATCACGGCCTGTGACAACGTCATCCCGGTATCTCTGACCATCAGTGGCAGCCAGCTTGATAGCAGATAGACGCAGAACAAACCGGCAAAAAGCGTCAGCCACAGTGCGAGGGTACCAAAGGTGTAGGGAGCATGCAGAAGCGACCTGGCAGTACTGGCATGCGCTTTTTGCGGCTCCGAGGTGTAAAAATGGCTCTTTTCGTCGGCAATGCCCGGGATAAATTTGTTCAGCAAGTGCGTCAGGCGCTGTTTATTGTCGGGATTTTGCACCAGATACTGCATCGATTCCGGCAGATAGCGCAGCAGGATCAGCGCTAATAATAGCGGCAGTATCCCACCGGTAATGAGCACGGAGCGCCAGCCAAAGGTGCCAAGCAGCTGCTGACTGAGCAGGCCACCTAATGCCGCGCCGGTATTAAAACCGCAGTGAATCACCGTTGACAGGCGCGAGCGATAGCGCCAGGGGGCATATTCTGCTACCAGCGTGGTGATATTCGGCATCGCCGCACCCAGCCCTAACCCGGTAATAAAACGAAAAAAAGTCAGGCTGGATAAATTCCACGACCATGCGGAAAGCAGGCTGCTTACGCCAAAAAATAAGACAGAACTGATGATGATTTTTTTACGCCCATAGCGGTCGGCCAGCGGCCCGGAAATAAGTGAACCGGCCGCCAGACCAAATAAGCCACTCATCATAACCGGGCCCAACATATGACGGGATATCTGCCAGTCATCAATTAAGGCCGGGGCGATAAAACCGATCGCGGTAACATCAAAGCCATCAATACCTAAGACAAAGAAGCCTAAAAAAACAATCAACCACTGGCGTCGGCTAATTGGGTGCTTATCTAAAACGGTACTGATATCAATTTTTTCCTGAGTTGACATAAATCCTCCCCGCACAGGAGAGTAACGTTCACCCCGGAGGGTGAAACGAGCGAAAGAGGGGCTCAGCCAAAACGAAACTCAACGCCGAAGGTCCCCTGCGGATATTCCCATTTCTCTAATATTGTCCCTTCGCACAACACACGACATGTGCCACATTCCAGACAGCCGGCATAATCAAAATGGATATTTCCTGCCTCATCCTGACGATATAGCCCGGCAGGGCAGGCGTTAATCAGTTTACGAAATTGTTCTCTGTCGGGGTCGGCCACGAGGATGATATGTGGATTGGTTTCATCCACCCTGAATTTGTTGACGCCCAGTTTCACATCGACGTTCACCGTGCTCATAATGCGCGTCCTCCTGAGATGCAGTCTTTCAATAAATTCATTAACCCCACGCGTTTGCCCTGTTTCAGCAGCGTCGACCACAGAGGCGTCGGTTTTGCACCATCAACCGTGAAAAGCTCGGACATGATATTGGCCGCCATCTGCGGATATTGCGTAAAGAGCCGTGGATTCTCCATCAGGCCAGGCAGCTTGCGATAATGCCGCATATCCTGCAGGACGCAGCTTTTCTCCAGCGCCTGCGCGTATTTCTCAAGCCGGGCATAGCTGAAATCATTGCTCTCTTTGGCGGCGATAAGGGTCTGTGCGGCGATATTCGCGGCCTCAATTGCCAGATCCATCCCGCGTACGGTAAAGCCGAGGTTCAGGCACATCCCGGCGGCATCGCCGACGACCAGCACGCCGTCACCCACCAGTTTCGGTAGCATATCGATGCCGCCTTCTGGCACCAGATGAGCGGAGTATTCAAGCAGCGTTCCCCCTTCGATAAGGGGACGCACGGCCGGGTGCTGTTTAAAATCCTCCAGCATCTGCGGCACCGATTTTTGCGCTTTTTCTATGCCCCCCAGACCGCACACCAGGCCCAGCGAGATAGATTCCCGGTTGGTGTAGAGAAAGCCGCCACCCATTAAGCCGTCCGACGGGGAACCGGCAAACAGCCAGGCCGCTCCTTCGTCACCCGTTACGCCAAAGCGATCCTGAATGGTTTGGGCGGGCAGTGAAATGAGCTCCTTAACCCCGACGGCGTAATGATGAGGGTTCGATTTCTGCACCAGTCCAATTGAGCGGCCTGGCAGCGAATTTACCCCGTCAGCCAGTACCACCACCTGCGCCTCAAGGATATCTTCCCCGGCCTGAACCCCTGTCACCCGTCCATCCTGCTGGATTAACGCATCCACCCGCACACCGGTAATGAACTGCGCGCCAACCGCCTCTGCTTGCTCCATCAGCCAGCTATCGAACCCATGACGCAGTACCGTCCAGGAGGCTTTCTCCGGGTTGGCATCGCGAGACTGCGCCTGATAATCCAGCGTGACGGCGCTGTCGTTAGTCAGAAAAGAGATCTTCTCTTTGGTGATTTTCCGCTCGACGGGGGCGCTTTGGGCAAAGCCAGGAATGATGCTTTCCAGGGTGTGGGCATAGAGCCTCCCGCCCGTCATATTCTTACTGCCTGCGGTATCACCACGCTCAATGACCAGTACATCAAGGCCTGCCTTCGCCATGACATACGCGGCGACGCACCCCGCCACACCGGCACCCACGATAATCGCGTCAAATTTTTCGTCCGACATGCTTTTGCTCCAGAGCCGCCATTGCGGATGGCGGCTTAAGTCTTATCGTTTTAATAATTCCGTTAATTCGGGGACGACCTTATAGATATCGCCCACCAGACCATAATCGGCGTACTGGAAGATCGGGGCGTTTTTATCCTTGTTGACGGCGATAATGGTTTTGGCGCCATTGCCACCGACCATATGCTGGATCTGCCCTGAGATGCCAAGAGCGAGATAGATATCGGATTTCAGCAGCACCCCGGAGACGCCAACGTAACGCTCGCGATCCATCCAGTGTTCGCCCTCGGCAATCGGACGCGAGCAGCCCACTTCGGCCCCCAGCGCAGAGGCAAGATCCCATACCATCTGCAGATCGTCTTTCGCCAGTAAGCCACGGCCAATACCAATGACCCGACGCGCTTTGCCAAGGTCGACGCTGCTGGCCGTTTTTGTCCGCCGTTCCCGACACAGAATTTCATTGGCGGGTGGAATGTAATCCACCTGCGTCAGCGGCGGTGTTCCGGCGCTTTCTTCTGCCAGCGGTTCGAAGATGCCGCCTGCCAGAGTGATGACGGCGACAGAGCTATTTAGTTTTTCCCGCCCAAATGCCAGTCCGCCATACATACGATGTTCGGCATACAGGTCGCCGCCGTTGAGCTCCAGCAAGGTCACGTCATTCACCAGCGCCGATTGCAGCAGCACACTGAGGTTGGCCGCCAGCCCTTTGCCTCGGCGCGTTGCGGCAAGCAGGACCAGCGTTTTGCCGTCCTCTTTTCCCACCAGCGATGCGAGAGTTTCCGCATAGTTTTCGACGCGTTGATTATCGGTTTTGCCGCAAAGCAAATAGACCGCGTCCGCCTGTTTAACCTGCGTGACGTCACGTTCATCCCAGATAACCGCGTTAACGCGTTCGCCCAACTGTCGTGCGCCAGCGAGCAGGTCTGCATAACGGTCGGCACTGTCGCTGAATACCCAAACACTACTTATTTTGCCCATGATGTGCTTCTCCGCTGCCTTTAGCTCAACGCGTTGGTCAGATAATCACGCAGGCGAGAAACCTCTTCCTGCCCGTCGCCTTCAATGATGATGTGTTTGCGCTCCGTCTGTTGCGGTGCATAGACGCCGACCCGCTCAGCCCGGGCTGAATCTGGCGCCCAGTCAATATCGCTGGCGCTCCATTGGGTGACGCTTTTCTTCCCGGCGCCAAGGATGGCTTTCATTGAGGGGATGCGTGGCACGTTGATGTCTGATGAGACGCATAGCACCGCCGGGAGCGGCACATCCAGCACTTCCACTTCATCTTCCAGCGTGCGCTCAACGGTGACAAAACCTTCGTTGATCTCAATATGGCTGACGGCGTTAATCGCCGGGATCTGCAATATTGCGCCGACCAGCAGCCCCGTTTGCTGCGCGTACATATCGCCGGACCCTTCACCGCAGATCAACAAATCAAAGGCAATTTTCTGGCTCGCGGCGGCAATGGCGCGAGCGGTTTCGTAGGGCAGGGCGCTGTCCAGACGATCATCGCGTACCAGATACAGCGCGTTGGGGCCACGGGAGAGGGTATCTTTGCGCAGTTTTGCGTTATCCAGCGCCTTCCCCCCCACGCTCAGGGCCACCACGTCGTGGTTTTCGCTCGCGAGCTGAACGGCGGCTTCAATCGCATTGAGATCGAAGGGACTGATTTTTTCCCCGGCCTTATCTGTCGCCAGGTTTCTGTCAGCCGTGATAACGATGTCCTGTTCCTCAGGAACCAGTTTGTAGCAGGCAATAAATCTCATGGCTTATCCTATTATTTTTCATACTGTTTCAGGATCTGGCGCGCGGAGATGTAAACCATAATCTCGTCAGTGCCGCCGCCAATTCGGTTCACGCGGGTATCGCGCCAGAAGCGGGATACCCGGCTGTCATCGGTGTAGCCGAGCCCACCCAGGATTTGCATCGCATCGTCAATCACCTCGCAGGCCGACTGCGCGCAGTACAATTTGCACATCGGGGCGGAGAGGCGCATCGACAGATCGTTGTCGCACTCCCAGGCGGTGCGGTAGACCATGTTTTTCATGTTCTGAATTTTGATGGCCATCTGGGTGAGCTTGAGTTGAATCATCTGGAACTGGCCAATACTTTTGCCGAACTGAATGCGCTGATTGGCGTAGCGTGCCGCGTCTTCAAAGGCGCATTCCGCTACTCCAAGCGAGTGGGCGGCGATGACCAGACGTTCGATATCGAAGTTTTGCATCATATGGATAAAGCCAAACCCTTCCTGGCCGACCATGTCACTCTCGTCCAGCTCAACGTTATCCAGGAAGACTTCGCAGTTGCTGACCATATGCCAGCCGACTTTATGCAGGTTGTTGCGTTTCACGCCGGGGGCATTGGGATCCAGCCACCACAGGGTGAAGCAGCGTTTGGGGTCTTCCGGCTCTGGATTGCGCGCCAGCACCAGCATGTAGGGATAATCTTTGGCGCCGGTGATAAAGGTCTTTTGGCCGTTGAGATAGACTTTGCCGTTCTTACGGGTGTAGGTGGTGGCGATGCGATTGTTGTCTGATCCTGCCTGAGGTTCGGTAAACGCCAGAGAGTAGGCCGGGATCCCCGTCAGCCCTATTTCGGCGGTTTTAGCCAACTGCTCAGCATTACCAAAGCGCTGCATGTTATGGATGCATTGCCCTTCGGTCATGATGTAGGCCGGGGCGCCCATCCGGGCAATCTCTTCCAGCACCAGCACCTGGGTCATCATGTCAGCGGGTACGCCGCCTAATTCTTCGGGAATACCTAATAAACCAATGCCGCTTTCGGCTAATGCATTGAAGAACTCGCGGGGAAAAGTCCGTGTTTCATCACATCTTTTGAAATACTCTTCGGGAAATTTACGGGTAATCAGCTCCCGAATACTTGCTAACAGCAATTCCTGTTCTTCGGTCAGGCTAAAGTCCATGACGCATCCTCTTGCCAGGTTCTCCGGCGTTAGTTTGTAAAAATATTTCCGGCATTATTTATCGCCGATCATTCTGTCCAGTTAACCAGCCTTCTTAATTACTGGTTCGGTTGTTGTTTTATCTGGAATAATAATTAGCGCTGTCGGAGTGATATATAGACATATCTCTCTTGATCCTGGATAAAACGATCATTGCGCCCCGTTTTGTGATGTGTGCTGGTAATTTGGAAATTTATCAACACGCCATTATGTTGTTCATCTATTTGTTTTTATTCTATTTTTATTAATCATCTTCATAGGATATGTTCGATTTGTCCAATGATTGGTCGGAAATGTCAATATCAAGCCCGCGGTCGCCTTTTTATAATCCAGGTGTCAATTCGCGGAGAAGGACGAAAGAGGGTCCCAGGATTTATGACAACCTGTATTTTTATCGTCTGAATTCTTCATTTAAATTTAATGTGAAGTGGGGTTGGTATATGACCGTATTATCTCAACAGCAACTGGAAGCACTGAAACAAAAAGTCAGAAAAGTCACGGAAACAGAGTTGGAGGAGATCCAACTGGTGGTTGAGCGCACGAATGTCTTCCCGGACTCCTATTACGATGTATGTCGGAAGAATGATTTGTTCCGCCTGGCCATTCCCGAAGAGTTTGGCGGGCTGGGGCTGAACTGCGAGCAATTCTTCTCCGTCATGGAAGAGTTCTGCCGTGGCCCTGGCGGTATGCGTATGAACCTGCACCATGCCAACGGCCTGAACTGGCGCATCATGTATGACCATGGCGCTGCCGACCTTCGTGCTAAATGGCTGCCGTTACTGGCAAACAAAGATGCCTATATCAACTTTGCGCTGACCGAAGCGGAGTGTGGTTCCGGGGCGGATATTCGGACAACGGCGGTAAGAAAAGGGGACAAATATGTCCTCAACGGTACCAAGACGCTGATTTCCCATACGGATATTTCTGACGGTAGCTACGTCATTGCCGTAACGGATGAAAACAAACGTAAAAAAGGAGGGTTAACCGCCTTCTTCATCGAGACTAACACCCCGGGTTATTACATCGACCCGATGCCGCACATGATGGGCTGCCGCGGTGCGGGCCACGCCTATCTGCGTTTCGAAAACTGCGAAGTGCCTGCACACAACATCATGGGTAAAGAGGGTGACGGGCTGGATATTTTCATGGATGCGTTAGCGCACTCCAGAGCCATGATTGCCGTCACCTGCCTGGGGATGTCGCAGCGTTTCCTGGAGCTGGCGATTGCCCGCGCGAAAGATCGTGTGACGTTCGGCAAACCCCTGGTTGCACGCCAGGCTATCCAGCAAACGCTGGCTGATATGGGCACTCAGGTCCATGCCCTGCGCGTGATGCTGCGCGATTGTGCGCAGAAATTCGATCGCGGCGAAGACATCGAAATGGTGTCGGCAATGTGCAAACTGCACGGTATTGATACGGTGCGCACCGTGTCGGACAGCTGTCTGGAGATCTTCGGCGGCATTGGCTACTTCGAAGATAACCCGTACGGCCCGGTGGAAAGAATGTATCGCGATGCGCGCGCGCTGTGGTTTGAAGAAGGCCCGCGTACCGTTCAGCGCCTAACGATTGCACGTCCACTGATTGCCGCCGCGGGTGAAATTCGCTAACCCGACTGAGCCCATGCAACGAGGGGATATCGCGGGACGTTATTCCCGCCATGCCCCGCCTGTGATCGCACACTGCGCGTTATCTCGTGGGTGCGATCATTCTTGTTTTCTCGCGAGAGTGACCTATGAGTACATCACCTGGGAATAGACGTTGGGGCATTATTGTTCTGCTGATTATTGATTATTTCGTCATGTTTGTTGCCCGCAGCAGTATGTCGATGTGCGGGCCTGCACTGATGCAGGAATACGGCTGGACCGCCATTCAGTTTGGCTGGGTTTCCACGGCATTTTTTATTGGTTATGCGATAACGATGTTGCCGGCAGGGCTGCTGGCTGACCGCTTTGGCGGTGGGATTGTGCTGGTCACCGGGACATTGTGGTGGGTCGTTTTTACCTTCTTAACGCCTCTAGGCACAACACTCGGCATCATGATGTTGCTGCGTATCCTGGTCGGTATCGGGCAGGGGCTGCTGGTGCCGGCGAACTTTTCGCTGGCGGCCAGATGGGTACCCAAAAGTGAATCCGGGAAAGCGACCGGATTGCTGCAGGTAGGCTGTCCTGCGGGTATCGCCTTTGCCATGGTGTTGGCAGCATGGATTATTCAAAGCTGGGGCTGGAAATCTGTTTTTTATATCGTCTCAGCACCGGGGTTAGTGTGGTGTCTGCTGTGGTGGTGGCTGGGTAACAGCCGTCCGCAAATGGATAACCGCATCAACCGCCAGGAGCTGGAATATATTCAGGCAGGACAGGCCACTGCGGACGCGGCGCAATCCACTCAGAAAGAGGCCGCAGGAAGTAACCTGACGAAAGCCGATATTCTGTCAACGCCCTCCATCTGGGCCTGCGCGTTATGTTATTTCTGCACCAATTATCTGTTCTTTCTCTTTATGACCTGGCTGCCAACCTACTTCGCCATGGGGCGTGGTATCGATCTTAAGCAAAGCGCGATTTACTCCATGCTGCCGTATCTGGTGGCGATTCTGGCCTATCCGCTCGGCGGACTGGTCACGGACGCGGCCTGTCGGCGCTTTGGGCAAAACATCGGGCGCAAGCTGTCGCCAGTTGCCGGGTTGCTGCTGGCAGGGGTATTTCTGATTCTGGGGACGCGGGCAAACAGCCTCTGGAGCGCCGCTACGCTTATCTCGGCATCGAACTTCTTCCTCTGTTTCACCATGGCTGCGCACTTCTCCATTCCGATTATTTTCTCACAGAAAAACACCGGCATGCTGGTGGGGTTGAATGGCGTATTTGGCACTCTGGCGGGGATTCTTTCTCCGGTACTGGCGGGATGGGTTATCGACGTGTCCGGACAGTATGAGTTCGCGCTCTATCTGGGTGCGAGCATCGCCATCCTGGGGGCATTCTTCATGCTTGTCGCCCGTATTAAGCCCATTGATAAGAAAGGATCGCGCATGGGGATGCACGGTGCGGGTGGCGCGGGCGGATTTGCCGGACGACAGGGGTTTTCAAAAATGAAGGAGCATGACTGATGAGGCCATTAGAAGGCATTAAAGTAGTGGATTTAACGTCATTCCTGGCGGCACCTACCGTGGCACGTATTCTAGGTGATTGGGGGGCGGATGTGATCAAAATCGAGCCGCCATCGGGCGACCCGGGACGCACCCAGGCCTCGGTGTTCAATATGCCTTACGAGGATGACGAAAATCCGGCGTTTGATATCTCTAACGCCAACAAACGGTTTCTGTGCCTGAACCTGAAAAAAGAGAGCGCGAAAGCCATTGCCTATCGCATCCTCTCAACGGCAGATGTCGTGGTGACCAGCTATCGCACGAAGGCGCTGGAACGGCTGGGTTTTTCCTGGGAGGAACTGCATTTACGCTTCCCGCGTTTAATCTTCGCGCAGATCCTGGGATATGGCGAAAAAGGGCCGGAAAAAGACACGGCCGGGTTTGATGCGACGGCCTACGTGTGCCGCGGCGGGATCCTCGGCTCAACCAATGAGCGAGGCGAAACGCCAATCAACTCGGTCAACGGCTTCGGCGATTTTCAGGCGTCAATGTGCCTGGTGTCCGGCATTTGTGCGGCGCTCTACGGGCGTACGCTTTCGGGTACGGGCGATAAGGTGACCGTCAGTTTGCATCATACGGCGCTGTTTATGATGAGCATTGCCGTGACGTCGGCGCAGTATGGCAACGTCTATCCGAAGTCGCGCTGCGAAGTCTCCAACCCGTTCAATAACACCTATAAAACCCTTGATGGCCGATGGATGGTGATTTGTATTCCGGAATACGATCGCTTCTTTAATAAGTTCATGGTGCTGCTGGGGCGTGATGACCTGGTCGACAGCCCGGAATTTTGCCGTATTGCCGATGTGAACCAGTTTGGGCGTAATCGGGACATCATCAACATTATCAGCGAGCAGGTTGCCAAACGTCCGCTCAGCGAAATGATGCGGCTGCTAAAAGAAAACGATTTTGCTCACGAGAAGGGCTACACCCCGGATGAGATTCTGCAAGATGAGCAGGCATGGGCGACCGACTGCCTGCGTAACGTTGACTATCCGACGGGGAATCAACGCGTGCTGGTGACGCCGCCTGTTGCAATTCATGGCATGGGCGAATCGCAGATCAAACCGTCCCGGCGACTGGGATATCACTCACAACAAATTCTGACTGAATATGGATACTCACCGGAGGATATCGATACGCTACGTCAGGAAGGCGCAGTCATTTTACCCGCCTGACGATACCGTCTTTTAAATCGTTTGCTGCGCTGGTTTGCGGGTGCAGAAAGCAGATATTCCGCAATGAATACGCTGTTTTCACCGTTCCCGACAGACCAGCCAGGCCGTGCAGCAGCACTGAGAAGAGTAGAAGAGCATTGATGGCAACCACTATTCCGACTTATGCATTATACGGTGAGCAGTCAGGGCTAACCTGGGAGAATTTTTTTAACGTTGAGCTGATTTCTTATCGCTCAAAAGACCTGAACTGGCGGGCGAACCCGCATGTACATGATTCGCTCATTCAGGTGCTTTTTATCCAGCGCGGGCAGGTCGAAGTGCTGATGAACTGCACGCGACAGTTGGCCAAAGCGCCTTGCCTGATTCTGGTGCCGGCCCAGACCGTTCACGGTTTTCACTACACGCCCGATACCGAAGGGCTCACCATTACTGCCTCGCAGCGGCCGATTGAGTCGGTCATCGGCGTGCTGGCACCGGACATCCTCAAACTGGTGCATAAACCCTGCATTATTTCGCTGGAATATTTCCCCGAAGAGAAGGATGTCATCTGGCAATTCTATTATTCCATGCTGAATGAATTGCGTGTACCAATGATTAATCAGACGGCCATGTGTGCGTCGCTGTTTATTTCTATGTTTGTGCATCTCTCGCGGATTAGCGATCTCAGCCTCGACAATCAGCAGATGGATAACTCTTCGCGTAAGGCATCGCAAATCAACAAATTCCTTGCCATTGTCGACCAGAAATTTCGCCAGCGGATGACGGTGAATGACTATTCCTGCGAAATGGGGATGTCGCCCGGGCATCTTTCCCGCCTGTGCCGTTTAACGCTGGGGATGTCGAGCCTGGATGTGATTAACATGCGGGTTATTCAGGAAGCGCAGCGCGAACTGGTCTATACATCGAAGACGATTAAACAGCTGGCGGCTTTTCTGGGATTTAACGACGAGGCCTATTTCACCCGTTTTTTTCACAAGCATGCTGGCATGAGCCCCAGTCAGTTCCGGGAAAGGGCGGTGCGGGAAATTGCGATGGGAGAAGAGTGCCTGTAAGTGTGCACATCCCGCTATGGCAGCGGGATGTGTAGCACGGTGTTTATTCACTTTCTGCCGGTAACACAGGCATCCAGTCAATCGGCGGCTGGCCGTGTTTTTCCAGCCATTCATTCGCCTTCACAAAGTGCCCGCAACCAAAGAAACCGCGGTGTGCCGATAGCGGCGACGGATGTGGCGCTTTCAACACATGGTGGCGTTTACCGTCGATGATCGCTCCTTTCTTCTGCGCATGCGATCCCCAGAGTAAAAACACCACCCCTTCGCGATGTTCGTTGATCAGGCCGATCACTTTATCGGTGAAGGTTTCCCAGCCAAGACTGGCGTGGGAGTGGGCCTGTCCGGCACGTACCGTCAGCACGGTATTGAGGAGCAGCACGCCCTGGTGCGCCCAACTTTCCAGGTAACCATGCGTCGGGCGAACAAAGCCCGGCATCGACTGTTCGAGCTCTTTATACATATTGAGTAATGACGGGGGCGTCGCGATGCCGGGGCGCACCGAAAACGCCAGTCCGTGAGCCTGGCCTGGGCCGTGGTAGGGATCCTGACCGAGAATCACCACTTTAACATCGCCCAGTTCAGTAAAACGAAATGCATTGAAGACATCTTTTTGCGGCGGGTAGATGGTGACGCCAGACTGCCGTTCTGTCGCTACCGCGCTGAGGGTATTGATAAAGTAAGGCTGCTGTTTTTCTTCAGCCAGCACGTCGTGCCATGTTAATGAGGTTGTCATCCCGCTCTCCTGCCAGTTCCAGTGGCTGTAGCTTAACTGCTTCTTTCCCAGGAACAAAATCGGCAACGAAAACAAACGCCTGAACACTTAAAAAAATTTGAAAATTTACAAAAATTTTAAATCCAGCAAGTTGTCTAACTTGATGTAAAACAATAAATTCCTTCTATCACCTTCTTTGTGGTGTGGTTTTTATTGATTTTAATCAAAGAATCGAGGGTGTTCGGAGGGTATATATACACTCAAGCAACAATGGTTTTACCAATTGGCCGTCACGAGGCCGATCAAATCAAAAATAATGCCTAAGGGAGGCACATCATGATTACTGGTATCCAAATTACTAAAGCTGCAAATGATGATCTGTTGAACTCTTTCTGGCTGCTCGACAGCGAGAAAGGCGAAGCACGCTGTGTTTGTGCGAAAGCTGGTTATTCCGAAGATGAAGTGGTTGCCGTTAGCAAACTGGGTGACATTGAATACCGCGAAATTCCGATGGAAGTGAAACCGGAAGTCCGCGTGGAAGGCGGTCAGCACCTGAACGTGAACGTGCTGCGTCGTGAGACGCTGATGGATGCGGTAGAACATCCGGAAAAATATCCTCAGCTGACCATCCGTGTTTCTGGCTATGCCGTGCGTTTCAACTCCCTGACGCCGGAACAGCAGCGCGACGTTATCGCTCGTACCTTTACTGAAAGCCTGTAATTTTCAGGCGGCAGATATAAAAACGCCGGGATATCCCGGCGTTTTTTTATTCTTCTTTATTTTGCTGCTCTGTCGCGGCGGCACTCGGCTTACGACGCTTACCAATGTTTTTGGTATCGCGATGGCGCTGTTTCACGCGCGGCTTCTCTTTATCTTTCTCTTTCTTCTCAGCACGTTTGGCGAGCACTTTCTTCGACGGCTTGCCGGTCATTTTTGCGCTCGGCGGGCGGGTGGTCGGACGCAGCTCGTCAATCACGCGGGCTTTCAGCGGCTCTTCAACGTAGCGACCAATTTTCTGCAACAGCAGATAATCGTGGGTCTCGACCAGCGAGATCGCGGTACCTTTGCGGCCTGCACGACCGGTACGGCCGATGCGGTGCAGATAGGTATCACCGCTGCGCGGCATGTCGAAGTTAAAGACATGGCTTACGTCAGGAATATCGATACCACGGGCGGCGACATCGGTGGCGACCAGCACGTTGACGCGACCATCAGTCAGACGCTTGATGCCTTCGACACGTTTCGCCTGCGCCATTTCGCCTTCGAGATAGCAGTTGTTGATACCCACTGAACGCAGATGTTCCGCCAGCTCGTGCACACGCTCGCGTTTACGTACGAAGACGATTGAGCGGGTGACGTCGTCTTGCTTAAGCAGGTGCTTGAGCAATTCCAGCTTGTGCTCGTAGTTGTCCGCACGGTAGTACCACTGATGAATCTTTTTGCGCTCGCGGGTGGAAGGCGTTGCAGACACTTCAACCGGATCTTCCAGCAGGCGCTCGGCGAAATCTTTGATCGCATCGCCTTCCAGCGTTGCGGAGAACAGCATGGTCTGTTTGCGCCAGCGTGTTTCACCAGAGATGTGCTCGATATCCTGCGCAAAGCCCAGATCCAGCATGCGATCCGCTTCGTCGAGGATCAGCGTTTCGACCGCACGGCAGTCAAAATTCTCTTCTTTAATGTATTGCAGCAGTCGGCCTGTGGTGGCAACCACGATATCCTGGTTTTCGCTGAACACTTCGGCGTGGTTCATATAGGCCACACCGCCGGTGATGGTGGCGATATCCAGATGGGTATTTTTTGCCAACTCGCGGGCATGATCGGCAACCTGCATCGCCAGCTCACGGGTCGGCGTCAGGATGAGAATGCGCGGCGGGCCAGATTTCTTACGCGGGAAGTCCAGCAGGTGCTGCAACGCTGGCAGCAGATATGCCGCCGTTTTACCCGTACCGGTCGGCGCAGAGCCAAGGACATCACGCCCTTCAAGCGCAGGCGGAATGGCGGCAGCCTGGATGGCGGTCGGGCGTGTGAAACCTTTCTCCTGGAGCGCGTCCAGTAGGCTGTCGTCGAGCTCGAGCTCGGAAAAAGTCGTTACAGTCATTATCTACCTCTGTGTGGGGCGCTGATTATAGACGTTACGGCTGCAATCTTCATCTGTTTGTAAGCTTATTACTTTTCCGGCGCTACGCTTTCACCTATGCTACGACTGTTTCCGTACAGAGGTTGTAGAGATGTCCCACCCGAAGGCGCAGCTGCGCCGTGATGGTTTCACCTTTAAAGCGTTTTTTGTTGCACACGATCGTTGCGCCATGAAAGTAGGTACTGACGGCATTTTACTCGGTGCGTGGTCTCCTGTCTCGCGGGCAAAACGGGTGCTGGATATCGGCACCGGCAGCGGGCTGGTGGCGCTGATGCTGGCACAGAGAACGACGGATGCGGTGGTGGTCGACGCGGTGGAGCTGGACGAGCAGGCGGCCGGGCAGGCGCAGGAAAATGGGCAGGCAACACCCTGGGCCGACCGTTTTCATGTTCATCATGCGGATATTCGTGATTGGTTTACGGGGCAAACGGCTCGTTACGATCTGATTGTCAGCAATCCGCCCTTTTTTGAACAGGGCGTGCAGTGTGCCACCCCGGAGCGGGAACAGGCGCGCTATACCACCACGCTGGATCACGGGGTGCTGCTGGAGTGTGCGGCATCGCTTATCACCGAAGACGGTTTCTTCTGCGTGATCCTGCCGGTAGACGTGAGTGAAATTTTTGCCCAAAAAGCACAGGGCATGGGCTGGCACCTGCGGTTACGTACGGATGTGGCGGAGTATGAAAACCGTCCGCCGCATCGCGTATTAATGGCCTTTTCGCCAACGCCGGGTGAATGTTTCACCGACTGGCTGGCGATCCGCGGTGCCGATCAGCATTACTCTGAAAGTTACACCGCGCTTACCCAGGCTTTCTATTTATTTATGTGAGTGCGTGGCGACAGCACCGTCGGGCCGGATTCTGCCAGTTGATCCGGGTAGTCCAGCGTGTAATGCAGACCACGGCTTTCCTTACGTTCCATGGCGCAGCGAACGATTAGCTCCGCCACCTGCACCAGGTTACGCAACTCCAGTAAATTGTTCGAGACGCGGAAATTGGCGTAGTATTCGTCAATTTCCTGCTGCAGCAAGGTGATACGCCGTAATGCGCGCTCCAAGCGTTTAGTGGTGCGCACAATGCCAACGTAATCCCACATAAACAGGCGCAGCTCGTGCCAGTTATGCTGGAGAATCACCCGCTCATCGGCATCATCGACGCGGCTCTCATCCCAGGCAGGAAGCTCTGGGGCGGGGCGGGTTACTCCGATGCGACGATCAATATCTTCCGCGGCTGACCAGCCGTAAACCAGGCACTCGAGCAGCGAATTGGACGCCATTCGGTTGGCGCCATGCAGGCCCGTGTAGCTGACTTCACCAATCGCATACAAGCCGTCGACATCGGCCCGACCGTGTTCGTCTACCATGACGCCGCCGCAGGTGTAATGCGCCGCAGGCACGATAGGCACCTGATCTTTGGTTAAATCGATGCCCAGTCCCAGCAGTTTTTCATAGATCATTGGGAAGTGCTGGCGGATAAAGGCCTCAGGCTTATGGCTGATGTCGAGATACATGCAGTCGACGCCCAGACGTTTCATTTCATGGTCGATGGCGCGGGCCACAACGTCGCGCGGAGCCAGTTCGCCGCGGGCGTCGAAATCCGGCATAAAACGCGTGCCGTCAGGACGTTTCAGGTGTGCACCTTCACCGCGTAGGGCTTCGGTCAGCAGGAAGTTGCGAGCCTGCGGATGGAACAGGGCGGTCGGGTGGAACTGGTTGAACTCCAGGTTTGCCACGCGGCATCCGGCGCGCCAGGCCATGGCGATACCGTCACCCGATGAGATGTCCGGGTTGGTGGTGTACTGGTACACTTTTGATGCGCCGCCGGTCGCTAATACGACCGCTTTCGCATGGCAGGTTTCCACCACCTCTTTATTACGGTTCCAGATCCACGCCCCGACAACCCGGCGCGTGCCGGGCAGGCCGATTTTATCGGAGACAATCAAGTCTACCGCGTTGCTGCGTTCAATAATGTGGATGTTGGGGTGATTGAGCGCCTTGCTGACCAGCGTATTTTCGACCTCTTTCCCGGTAGCATCGGCGGCATGCAGAATGCGGCGGTGGCTATGGCCACCTTCGCGGGTCAGGTGGTAGCTTTCGCTCCCTTGCGCATCAACCTGCGTATCAAATGCCACGCCGTGGTCTATCAGCCACTGCACGCACTGACGCGCGTTGCTGGCGACAAACTCGGCCGCCTGGCGTTCGACAATACCCGCACCGGCAATCAGCGTGTCTTCGACGTGTGAAGCTATGCTGTCAGTTTCATCAAACACGGCGGCAATACCGCCCTGTGCGTAAAAAGTTGAGCCTTCACTCACCGGCCCTTTGCTTAATACGATAACGTTGTGGCGTTCAGCGAGGCGCAGGGCAACGGACAGACCAGCAGCGCCGCTACCGATCACCAGCACGTCGCAAGAAAGTTCGGGGGTTGTTTTCATGATGGTGTGTTTAATTTACTAAACAAGGTTAGGGCAGCATAGCACCGTATCTGGCCATGAAGTAGGTCTTTTTTTACAATTTGTACTAACGGCTAAACATGAATGACGAGCATGAATATGACAGCCAGAAGAAAATCGTTATTTGGCAGATTGTTAGCCAATATGGATTAGGTGATGAAAAAAAGGCTGTGTTGCGTTACTCTCTGGCGGTCTTTGGGCCTTTTCATGATGAAAGCGCCCGATACAGAGTTTGTAGACTTATAATGAGTCATAATGAAAAGTCTGCAGAACGATACACAAAAACAAAGGCGTAACGGAACTTTTTACTGAACCTGCGCTCTAAATGGCTGCTTGCTCATATAGTGCAGTATTGGAGTGGCGTTTCTTTTACGCGTGGAACTAGGTTTTGGGGAGATTTTACCTCGGATGAGCGAGCAGTTAACGGATCAGGTCCTTGTTGAGAGGGTCCAGAAAGGAGATCAGAAGGCGTTTAACTTACTGGTGGTGCGCTACCAGCATAAAGTGGCGAGTCTGGTTTCCCGCTATGTACCTTCTGGCGATGTACCTGATGTCGTACAGGAGTCATTTATTAAGGCTTATCGCGCGCTGGACTCGTTCCGGGGGGATAGTGCTTTTTATACCTGGCTGTACCGTATCGCTGTGAATACAGCAAAAAATTATCTGGTTGCTCAGGGACGCAGGCCGCCATCAAGCGATGTTGACGCAATTGAAGCAGAAAACTTCGAAAGTGGCGGTGCGTTGAAAGAAATTTCGAACCCTGAGAACTTAATGTTGTCAGAAGAACTGAGACAAATAGTTTTCCGTACTATTGAGTCGCTCCCGGAAGATTTACGCATGGCAATTACGTTACGGGAGCTGGATGGTCTGAGCTATGAAGAAATAGCCGCTATCATGGATTGCCCGGTAGGTACAGTGCGTTCACGTATCTTCCGTGCGCGGGAAGCTATTGATAATAAAGTTCAACCGCTTATCAGGCGTTGACGATAGCGGGATACTGGAAAAGGTATTAGGCATGCAGAAAGAACAACTTTCCGCTTTAATGGACGGTGAAACGCTGGATAGTGAGCTGCTCTCTGAGCTGTCTTGCGATCCTGAAATGCAGAAAACCTGGGAGAGCTACCATCTCATCCGCGATTCTATGCGCGGTGATACGGCTAATGTTCTCCACTTCGATATCTCAGCCCAAGTTATGGCCGCGATTGAAAATGAATCTGTTCAACCGACGACACCGTTGATCCCGGAAGCGCAGCCGGCACCACATCAGTGGCAGAAAATGCCGTTCTGGACGAAAGTTCGTCCGTGGGCTAGCCAGTTAACGCAAATGGGTGTGGCTGCATGCGTATCGCTTGCAGTTATTGTGGGCGTCCAGCACTATAATGGCCAGTCTGAATCCACCCAGCAGCCAGAAGCGCCGGTGTTTAATACACTGCCGATGATGGGTAAAGCCAGCCCGGTAAGTCTGGGTGTTCCGGCTGATGCAACGGCGGATGTCGGTCAGCAACAGCAGGTGCAGGAACAGCGTCGCCGTATTAACGCCATGTTGCAGGATTACGAACTGCAACGTCGTCTGCACTCCGAACAGCTTAAGTTTGAGCAGGCGCAAACGCAGCAGGCAGCTGTGCAAGTGCCAGGAAATCAAACGTTAGGAACCCAATCGCAGTAATGAAGCAACTTTGGTGTGCCATGTCTTTTGTGGCAGCAGGCCTGTTCTTCTCCAGCAACGCCTCGGCAGATACTTCGTCCGGGGCGTTGTTGCAGCAGATGAACGTGGCGAGCCAGTCACTCAACTACGAACTGTCCTTTATCAGCATCAACAAGCAAGGGGTAGAGTCTCTGCGTTACCGCCACGCGCGCGTAAACAGTCAGCCTCTCGCTCAGCTTTTGCAAATGGACGGACCGCGCCGGGAAGTGGTAAAGCGTGGCAATGAGATCAGCTACTTCGAGCCGGGTCTTGAGCCCTTCACGCTGAATGGCGATTACATTGTCGATTCGCTCCCTTCACTGGTGTATACCGATTTCAAACGCCTGTCGCCTTATTACGACTTCATTTCCGTCGGACGTACGCGCATTGCCGATCGTCTGTGCGAAGTGATCCGTGTCGTTGCCCGTGATGGAACGCGTTACAGCTACATTGTCTGGATGGATGCGGAAACGCGCCTGCCGATGCGTGTGGATTTACTCGACAGGGATGGTGAAACGTTGGAACAGTTCCGCGTCATTGCCTATACCGTAAACGGGCAACAGGTCGCCAGCAGCATGCAGACCCTGGCAAAAGCCAGCTTGCCGCCGCTACTCTCTGTTCCGCAGGGCGACAATGTGACCTTTAACTGGATGCCGTCCTGGTTGCCGCAAGGTTTCAGCGAAGTTTCCAGTAGTCGTCGCCAGCTTCCTACTGTCGATATGCCGGTAGAGTCACGTCTTTATTCTGATGGTCTGTTTAGCTTCTCGGTAAACGTGAACCGGGCAAGTCAGAACAGCACCGATCAGATGTTGCGCACGGGGCGTCGCACCGTGAGTACAACCATCCGCGATAATGCCGAAATTACCATTGTGGGTGAGTTACCTCCGCAAACGGCTAAACGCATCGCGGACAGCATCAAATTCAGGGCAGCACAATGATCAAAGAGTGGGCGACCGTCGTCTCGTGGAAAAACGGTGAAGCGCTGGTGGAGTGTGACGTTAAAGCCTCCTGCAGCAGTTGTGCTTCGCGCAGCGGGTGCGGCAGCCGAGTACTGAACAAACTTGGGCCGCAAATGACCCATACCTTGTCCGTACCCTGCGATCAGCCGCTTGTTGTCGGGCAAAAAGTGGAGCTGGGGATTGGCGAAGCCAGTTTGTTGACGTCAGCACTGCTGGTGTATATGTCCCCATTGGTCGGGCTTTTCCTGATGTCAGCGCTGTTTCAGACGCTTTTTAATCAGGATCTGGCCACATTGTGTGGCGCAATATTGGGTGGCGTTGGCGGCTTTTTACTAGCGAAGAGTTTGTCGCCAAAGCTGGCGAACCGTTCCGAATGGCAACCCGTGATTATCAGCGTTGGCCTTCCTCCCGACCTGGTGCGCATCGACCATTCACCTGCCGAGTAATGCCAGTGATTTTCCTGTCTTACCGAGGGAAATGCACAGCCTGGTTTGTTGCCAGTATGAGCATTTCCCCGCATTGTGGTTGTAGTGTAGAATGCGGCGTTTCAGACTTTTGACGTCAGGCTCCGAACCGCGGCCTCTTAGTAATTCGTAAGGCAAAAAATCTCCCTATATGAAGAATATACGTAACTTTTCGATCATTGCTCACATCGATAATTGATACCCCGACACCCTCCGCAAACCTCCGACAAATCCCCCTCCAAATCCTTCTAAAATAAGCCACCATAAAAAATTTACTGGTTGCATGTACAGTCAACCTACGACACCATAAGACACTGTATTTGTGTCCATCAGTGAGTCCATATCCTATGATGGACACAGAATCGAATATTCTGATGGACACGTGCGGGTTGAAAACATGGCTATTTCAGATAGTTATCTAAAGTCGTGCCTTGGGCGAGAGCGCGACAAGGTTGAAGAAAAAGCAGATCGCGATGGTCTCTGGGTTCGCATTTCCCTGAAAGGGGCGGTAACGTTTTTCTACCGGTTCCGGTTTCTTGGAAAACAGGACAAGATGACGATCGGTAGTTACCCCGAGTTCAGCCTCAAGGCTGCCCGCGACGAAGTGTCTAAATGGGCCGCCATTCTTGCCAGGGGAGAAAACCCCCGCATCAGGCAGAGCCTCGATAAAGCAAAAATAAACAGCCAGTACACCTTCGAAGAGTTGTTCCGGGAATGGTATTCCATGGTCTGCATTCAGAAAGAAACTGCCGGGCAGATCCTGCGCACGTTTGAGCTTCACGTCTTTCCAAAGATCGGTAAGTACCCGGCGCACCAGTTAACGCTACATAACTGGCTCACCGTTCTTGATCGCCTGGCCCAGGGTTACTCGGAGATCACTCGCCGGGTCATTAGTAACGGCCGCCAGTGCTATTCATGGGCGGTGAAGCGGCAACTGCTGGAAGTTAACCCGCTTTCTGAAATGTCTGGCCATGACTTCGGCATCAAGAAGCAAATGGGTGAGCGAACGCTGGACCGGAAAGAACTGGCGCTGGTCTGGCGCGCTATTGAAGATTCGCGACTGATTGAGCGAAACAAGATCCTCTACAAGTTGTCGCTGTTCTGGGCGTGCAGGGTAGGCGAGTTACGTCAGGCGGAAATATCCCATTTCGATTTTGAAGAGGGCATCTGGACGATTCCGTGGGAAAACCATAAAACGGGTCGCAACACTAAAAAGCCTATTGTTCGCCCCATCATCCCGGAGGTTGTCCCGTTGATCAGGCGCGCTATTGAACTGGCGCCGGGGCAATATGTTTTTTCTCGTTTCGCCGATAAGCCCATGAGCGAAGGTTTCCACATGAGCATCAGTAGCAACCTGGTAAAGTTCATGCTGAAAGCCTATAACCAGCAGGTCCCGCACTTTACCATTCACGATCTTCGCCGGACTGCGCGTACAAACTTTTCTGAGCTGACCGAACCGCATATTGCCGAAATAATGCTGGGCCATAAATTGCCCGGCGTCTGGTCGGTGTACGATAAGCACAACTATCTTGATGAGATGAGGGTTGCATATGGTAAGTGGTGGGCCCGACTGATGAGCATCATCGAGCCCGACGTTTTGGAGTTCACGCCGCGTCAGACCGGGTAATCCGGCCTTTACTGTCTCTGGCAACATTCAGGTGTGACATAGGCCGGCGAGTCTGTCTGGACATTTCCCTGATTTGCCATTCGGTAACTTTAGACGTGAGATACCTGTTGGAACCGCCCATATAAGAGCAATCAGGCTCAGGGAACGGATTGCTGCCTGCCGGGCGTTTCCGATATCGCTCCAGAGTGCGTGACGAAATACTCAGGTGATCGCAGATCTCCCTTGTGCTCATCCATTCAAATTTTTCGCTATGTTTTTTGCTCATCTTCACACCTTTGGCCCCTTCCGGGGCCAGTCAATTCAACGTTGATGCTTGCCGCGTTTTTCTGCGTCAGCCTGGCAACTCGCGCACATCCGGCAGCCATGTGCTGCATGGCGCCGCGCCTCTTCGATTTCATCCCCGCATTCACCACAGTGCGTCGCTGATACCGCGTTGCGGTCGATGCGCATGCTGGCTACTGCCTGATCTACGCGCAACTGAGCCAGCTCGTTCGCTGTGTCTATGGTGTCTGGCTTCATGCTGCACCTCGCGGGATGAAGTAGATAATCCAGGCAAAAACAATTAGAGCCACAATCGCTCTCATGATGTAGTTGCGACCTAATATCCGAAAACCGTTCTCCCAGGTAATGAACGAGACAATACCGATAAGTGTTGGGAATCCAGCAATAACGCCCAGCGTAATGATGACTAAATCTTTCATGCTGCACCGCCTTCTGGGTTGCATGGCTGACGGAAGACCGCGCGGGATGGTGACCAGTCGCAATATGTATCGCTTTCGGTATGCCCGAATATGGCCTTGCAGCGTCGGATATGGGCGCAGTCGCCGCAGGTCTTACCAACTGGCAACTGCATTTTGTCGGGGTCTGCCGGGTTGTAATTCAACTCAGTCATTCCAGGCCTCCAGCTCGTTCTGTATTTCGTCGTCGATTTCATCGGTGGCAGCGTCTACGTTGAGGTGATCCAGTGCCTCTTTGCGGTACTGCTCTCGGCGTTCGCGATACCAGTCGGCAAACTCTGGCGACCATCCGGTAATTCCAAAGTCGACGCGGGCGTTGTCCTCGGCCATACGTTCAACCATGCAATCAGCCGTGGTTAACGCGCAGTCGCGGATGTATCCACGGAGGTGACGTTTACGCCAGTACGGATTTACCTTTGAATCGCAGAGCGGTTTAAATTCAACTTCCCAGCGTCGGATGCAGCGAGCATTCAATGATTTAGCCATATCAATACCGGGAGGGCGGACCCTCCCGCCTCCCTTAGCCCACGTATTCAGGTTTCATATCCAGCAGCGTTACGCTGTACTTTTCGTGCAAGTCATCGCCGAGGTGCCGTTTGGAAGTCGCCAGTAATTTCTCAACCTCCAGGAACCGCGCTTCGGCATCTGACTCATCCGGTTGTGGCAGAGAGTTGATCGCCGCTTCCACTTTGTTGCGAGCATCAACCAGGTAATAGCGTTTGACCGCTTTGTTTTTCAGCTCGGTAAAGAGCGCTGTTCCAAGGGGGAACTTCTGCGCTTCGATATCCACGCGCACAGC